>JAHJNE010000619.1 GCA_018820995.1 Gammaproteobacteria bacterium
CAAAATAGTGGCGATAAGTACCCGATGTCATGACTGACAACGGCTCACTCTGCTTCACGGTAATCACTTTTTGCAACGTTTGTGCGCCTGGTAATGGTTTTTCAATCGCAACACGCCAGTCTTGTTGCTCGGGCTTTTTGCCACGGGCGACCAATTCACCACCAACTTCAACCAAGTAATTTTTGATACCAGCTTGTTCTAATATTTTCGCTACTTGACCGACAGTCCAGCCTTGTGCGATGGATGACACATCGATCCGTAAATCAGGGTGCAGTTTTGCTAACATACTAGCGCTGGTCGGATGAATTTTTGCCATGCCGACCGATTGCATCGTTTCTTCAAGTTGTTCAGGGGTGGGTTGATGAAACTGGTCCGCTTTAAAACCCCACAAATCAAACAATGGTTTGATGGTGATATCATAGCAGCCCTGACTTTGAGACGAAACAAACCGGGCTTGCTCGACCATTTGTACTAATTCAGTGCCAACTTCAACCGGTTCAATCGATTGCAACTGATTAAACTTCTCAATGGTAGAATCGGTGCGGTAATTCGACATTGCTTGGTCGATACGCTCTAGTTCGGCAGTAATCTGTTGCTGTAGCACTATCTGATCAACAGGTTGCTCGCTCCAGTAACTAATATTGTAAGTGGAGCCTTGTGCCGGCCCGCTGATTTTCTTGATCGGATCGACAGGTGCACATCCATAACCGATGGCACAACAAAACACCAAAGCGTTAACCCGCAATGAAACAGCCCACATGATTAAAATTCCAAGTCTTTAGCTTGGCGGCAGTTTACAAAAGGACTGCAACAATTGCCAGCAAACTGGCAGAGTGATTTATAGATCAAGATGGCCGAGGATCACTTGATAGCGTTTTTCCTGATCAAGCGGCAAGCGCCCTTCAGTAATGATCTCGACACAATGTTGCGCTAAAGCACGCAAATCAGCTGTTAATCGTTCACGCATACTCACAGCTTGCAATAAATTCAGCGCGATATTTACATTGGCAGGCATCGTCTCTAAAGCTTTACGGAAATATTCAATCGCAATGGAATATTGTCCACTACCAAAAGCGTCCATCCCGGCAGAATTTTGCTGCATTAACTGTTGTCGCAATTGCTGATGTTTTTGCTGTTCGTACTGCATCATCAGATTCAGCGCGCTGCAATACAAATCATCGTCCTGCGCAACTGTGCTTAATGCGGCCATATAATGGTCACACATCGGCAAGTTACCAGCCTCAAAGTAAGCGCGGGCCCGATCTAGCATCCCTGATGGCGAAAGCGGTTTTTCCAGTGTCAATTCTTCACTACTTTCGAGAATTTCCAACGCTTTTCCGGTTTTACCTTGCAGCAGCAGTATCCTAGCATCCAATACCATGCGGTCATGTTCAAAACTGGCCGGGTGAAAACGTTTTTTAATGGTCGTGATAAAAGTGTCGATGCGGTTAAACGTATCGATACGCTCCTTTGCTGATTGGTCTTTCGCCAGTTCTACCATTGAACGGGCGTAATTGAGCATATTATCTGCCGTGTCATACATCGAATAGCGAGCTGCGCTAAGTAATCGCTGATGCACCTGAACTGCTTGCTGCTTTTGATTATCAATAGTCGACAGCGTTGCCAGTACATGCTGCCGCAGATAATTTTTAGGCGAGTGACGCGCAACTTGCTCGACCGCTGTTAATGCTTCGGTGGGTCTATTCTGACTAATATACAACCGGGTAAGCCAGTCCAATGCTTCCGTTTTGGTTTCAGCGACACCTGCAAGCTCCTGTAATAGAGCTTCAGCTTCGGCTTGCCGACCTTGATAACCGTAGGTCACCGCCAAGCCCAATCGGGCCCAACCAAACTCTCGCACGGTCAAAGCCCAGGTATATAAATGTTCCGCTTCGTCAAAACGCTCTAACTTAATCAGTAATTCAGCTTTAAGGCGAGTTGCATGCATCGCATACTGGCTTTTGTGATCAACAATATGATCGCAGGCTTGCACGGCTTCTTCATAGTTCTTTCGGTTGATTGCCTGGTACGCCAACTGCAACGCCTGGCGGATATGATAAGCACGGGAAATGCGTCGTTCCAGTTCAGCATAACTGAATGGTTTTAATAAATAGTCGGCGGGTTGAAATTCGACCATACCGTGTACGGCCTGCCGTTGGCGCTCGGCACTGATCACTAAAAAACAACAATCGGGTTTCAACAATTGTTCGTTGCGCAGTACTTCAAACAGTTGATACCCGTCACGACCCTGGCCTAAATGATAATCACACAACACGAAATCAAACGGTATCCGTCGACAATGACCTAAGGCCATTTCGGCGTCTCTAGCCAAAACAGCGTCATCAAAACCGATCAATAACAACATACTTTTGATGTAGCTACGAATTTGATCAGAGTCATCTACGACTAGAACAGTTTTAGATTTGTAGAATGCGCGTCGCGATGTCATGCCTGCTCCTGCACAGCAATTTCGTCCCATATTTCCAACTGCGGAACAATACACAGCTCTGCATCAGCTGACCATAGCTTTTACAATTTTGTCAGGCGAATAGTGTTTCCATCATGTGTAAGCCCATGACAGCAATCGACCGCTCGTTATAAAAACAAAAGGCCAGCAAATGCTGGCCTTATGATCAAACTTCAGTGAAACGCTTAGCCGCGGCTAGCGCGTTTACGGTCGTTTTCAGTCAAGTGACGTTTACGAATACGAATTGACAGTGGTGTGACTTCAACCAGCTCGTCGTCATCGATAAACTCTAGCGCCTGTTCCAATGCATAACGAATTGGTGGAACTAAGTTAATCGCTTCATCAGTACCAGAAGCACGGACGTTGGTTAACTGTTTACCTTTTAAGCAGTTTACAGTTAAGTCGTTGCTACGGCTGTGAATACCGATAACCTGGCCTTCGTACACTTCTTCAGCGTGACCGATAAACATCCGGCCACGTTCCTGCAATGAGAAAATCGCGTAACCAGCAGCTTTACCCATTGCATTAGAGATCAGTACGCCGTTCATCCGCAGACCGATAGTACCGCCTTTATGCGGACCGTAATGGTCGAAGCTGTTGTACATCAGGCCAGTGCCTGAAGTCAGCGTCATAAATTCAGTCCGGAAACCGATCAGACCGCGGCTTGGCATCTGGAAATCCATCCGGATACGGCCTTTGCCATCTGGCTGCATATTGGTCATTTCGGCTTTACGCTCACCCATTTTTTCCATGATTGAGCCTTGGTGCTGCTCTTCCACGTCAATGGTGACGTTTTCAATTGGTTCCATTTTCGCGCCGTCGACCACTTTCATGATCACTTCAGGACGAGAAACAGCCAGTTCAAAACCTTCACGACGCATGTTTTCGATGAGTACGCCTAAGTGTAATTCACCACGGCCAGATACTTTGAACTTATCGCCGTCTTCAGTTTCTTCAACGCGCAACGCAACGTTGTGTTTCAGCTCGTTGGTTAAACGTTCTAAAATCTGACGTGAAGTAACAAATTTACCTTCTTTACCAGCGAATGGTGAGGTGTTGACCTGGAAGGTCATCGTCACTGTTGGCTCATCAACTTTTAAAGCTGGTAAGGCTTCAAGGTTAGTAGTGGCACAAATGGTGTCAGAAATTTTCAGTTCACCTAAACCTGTGAATGCAATGATATCACCGGCGTTAGCTTCCTGAGTTTCGATCCGCTCTAAGCCTAAATAGCTAAACACTTGACCGACTTTACCATTACGTTTTGAGCCATCAGCACCTAATACGGTGACTTGCTGGTTCACTTTTAATGAACCGCGTTTGATCCGGCCAATACCGATAATGCCAAGGTAGCTTGAATAATCTAACTGAGAAACCTGGATTTGCGTGTCACCATCCAGTTCTACTGTTGGCGGTGCAACGTGTTCAACAATCGCAGCGAACAAATCGTTGATGTCAGTTTTTGGTTCATTGTAATCAAGTGTCGCCCAGCCATTGATGGCTGATGCGTAAACGATTGGGAAGTCTAATTGCTCATCAGTGGCGCCTAAGTTGTCAAACAGGTCAAACACCTGATCAATAACCCAATCCGGACGTGCACCTGGACGGTCAATTTTGTTTACAACAACAATAGGTTTTAAACCATGCGCGAAAGCTTTTTGCGTCACAAAACGAGTTTGTGGCATTGGACCTTCAACGGCATCAACTAATAGTAATACTGAGTCAGCCATTGACAGTACGCGCTCAACTTCACCACCGAAGTCGGCGTGGCCTGGGGTATCCAGAATGTTGATATGGTAACCGTTCCAGCGAACTGAGGTGTTTTTCGCCAGGATGGTTATTCCGCGCTCAGATTCCTGTGCGTTAGAATCCATCATCCGTTCTTGTAACTTGGCACGGGCATCGAAGGTGCCGGATTGTTGCAGTAATTTGTCAACAAGTGTAGTTTTACCGTGGTCAACGTGCGCGATAATGGCGATATTACGCAACTTGCTGAGATCATAAGACATTTATGTGGTGCTCGCTTTGTGAAGTGTAAATGTGTACCCGCATGTATCAAATCACAGCAAGTACCCGAAAAATTCGTGCGCGCATTTTACCTGCTTTGTCGGTCGGAGGGAAATTTATCTGATTGCGGCATTTTCCAGCAGTGCTGAAAAAAGCTTTTTCCGATCCAATTCCTTCAGGACAATAAGCCGCCTACTGCTAAATATATGCGCAAGAATGAATACATTCGAGACATTGCTTTTGCATTCAATTGAATCAGATCAACTCGATTTTTTTACGCTTTAGTATTAAAAATTCGCTTAGCATGCCCCAATATTTAGTCTTGCTTTTTTAGCATTACAGTTGCGCGATTGCTTTATCAATGATGCAATAAAAAATTTATCACTGTTTACATCAAAGTAGTGCTAGCAAAGATCTGCTGTCGGTAATTATTTCAGGCATTGCAAAAGTTAAAAACGAATAACCTGTGAAAAAGGTACCTGAACCACGCAACACTTCACAAAAAAACTTGCTATGGTTAGCGCTGCATCAACTTTGGTGCAAGATCAAACGCCAACGCACCAATATGATGCATTAGTGCACCGCGGCGGTGCGCTTCATGTCAGTGACAGCCGAATTACGCCGTCATGACCATACAAAATCAACAACTTACGTTATTGGCATAGTATTGGCATCATGTAGCGCAGCTTGTCGGTTGAACCGATATCTTTAAGTACAGTTTGAGTATTAACAGGAATAATCCGGAGGATTGCATGTCTGCATCGAACGTTCTGAGCTTTATGAAAGAAAACGACGTGAAGTTTGTTGATTTACGTTTCACTGATACCAAGGGTAAAGAGCAACATGTGACTATCCCTGCCAACCAGATTAATGAAGATTTCTTCGAAAACGGTAAAATGTTTGACGGCTCTTCAATCGCAGGCTGGAAAGGCATCAACGACTCAGACATGATTTTAATGCCTGAAGCAGCGTCAATGAAGTTGGATCCATTCTTTGAAGAAACGACTTTAAATATCACTTGCGACGTGATTGAACCAAGTACCATGCAAGGTTATGACCGTTGCCCACGTTCGATCGCTAAACGCGCTGAAGAATACTTAAAATCAACTGGCATTGCCGATACCGTATTATTTGGACCAGAACCAGAATGGTTTATGTTTGATGAAGTTCGTTTCAAGACCGACATGTCAGGTTCGTTCTATAAATTAAATTCTGAAGAAGCAGCCTGGAACTCAGATGCTGTTTATGAAGGCGGCAACAAAGGCCACCGTCCAGGTGTCAAAGGCGGTTATTTCCCTGTACCTCCAGTAGATCACCATCATGATATCCGTAGCGCGATGTGTATGGTATTGGAAGAAATGGGTCAAACGGTTGAAGCGCATCACCACGAAGTGGCAACTGCGGGCCAAAACGAAATTGCCACCCGCTTTAACACGCTGACTTTAAAAGCAGATGAAACTCAGGTTCTGAAATATGTAGTTCACAACGTGGCTCATATGTACGGCAAAACAGCCACCTTCATGCCAAAACCAATCGTTGGCGACAACGGTTCAGGTATGCACTGTCACCAGTCTTTAGCTAAAGATGGCGTGAACTTGTTTGCTGGCGACAAATATGCTGGTTTATCAGAAATGGCACTGTACTACATTGGCGGTATCATCAAGCACGCCAAAGCAATCAACGCCTTCACCAACCCATCAACGAACTCATACAAGCGTTTAGTGCCGCACTATGAAGCGCCGGTGATGTTAGCTTATTCAGCGCGCAACCGTTCAGCTTCAGTACGTATCCCATTGGTACCAAGTGCCAAAGCACGCCGCATTGAAGTGCGTTTCCCGGATCCAGCAGCGAACCCGTATCTGGCATTTGTTGCACAAATGATGGCTGGTTTGGATGGTATACAAAACAAGATCCACCCTGGCGAAGCTATGGATAAAGACTTGTATGATCTGCCACCAGAAGAAGAAGCACTTATCCCGCAGGTGTGTGGTTCTTTAGACGAAGCATTGGATAACTTAGACAAATCACGCGCAATTTTCACCAAAGGCGGCGTCATGTCAGATGCAATGATCGATGCGTATATCGCTTTGAAACGTGCAGAAAGCAAAAAAGTTTCTATGGCAGTCCATCCGCTGGAATATGATTTGTACTATAGCGTCTAACGATATAAGGCTGCACAAACCAGCTTTAGTTAATTGATTTATAAACATATATTTTTTTATTAAAAAAGCCCGCAACTGCGGGCTTTTTGTTCTGGTCAAATCAAACAAAGCGCGATAGAGTAAACAAATAATTACCAAACAGCTATTGTTGTAAATATAGGTATTCAATGAAAAAAGCACTGTGGTTGTTACTCCTCACATGCCTCGCTGCATCAGCTGCAGAAGATAAGAAAGTTTTTGTCACTGTTGATAAAAACAATAATCTTGTGTTCTCTGATAGCCCTAGCCCTGGCGCCACCCAAGTCACAGTGAAAGAAACTGCTACAGCGATGGTTCCACCCAATCCAGGTGTTTCAACTTCTGTTGTCAAAGAAAGCACCACGTTTGAAGTTGCTATTTCAAAACCGGAACAACAAGGCACTGTCCGTGAAAATAGCGGCACTGTTTATGTATCTGGTCAAATCAAACCAATGTTTGCGCAAGGCCTTCGCGTGAAGTTATACCTTGATGGCAAACAAGTGGCTGGGCCGACCGGCAATGCTAATTTTATCCTGCACAACGTCGATCGCGGCGAACATCAACTGACCCTCGAATTGCTTGACCAAAGCGGCAAGATTATTGCAACCAGTCCAGTAACGACCTTCTATTTACATAGAGCTTCAGCTATTTCACCAAAATAGTGCATTGCGGCTGAATTCTCAGCCATCACCAGTTACACTGGGGATTGTGATGCACTAAACTGGTGCAGAGGAATCATCACTGTGACGCAGATCCTAGAGTCGCTGGATTTAACCGGCATTGACTACGCAAACCATCTGACAACAGCCATCATGGTGCTGGACGCTCAGTTGCAAGTGCAGCATTTTAATACTGCTTGCTGTGCGCTATTGAGCATCGGCGAGAAACGTCTGCAAAATCATTACTTTCCTGCGTTATTCCAATTCAGCGATTTACACGCTAGCCATCTCATCAGTACTTTAACCACCAAACAAGGTTTTGGGGTCAGCGATGTTAATTGTGTGCTGCCAGATGGTCGGCATATCCTTGTCGATATCACTGCCAGTGTGTTGGAAACTGAAACACCTGCCTTACTGATTGAATTACGGCAAGTTGATCATCAACGCAAAATCAGCATGGAAAGCTTGCAGCAACATCAGCATCTGGCCGCGCGTGAGCTGATCCGTGGTTTAGCGCACGAAATTAAAAACCCACTGGGTGGCCTGCGTGGTGCTGCGCAATTACTGGAAGAAACGCTGAACGAAGAACAAAAAGAATACACTCAACTCATTATCGCCCAGGCCGATCGACTGCGGAATCTGGTTGATCGCTTACTTGGCCCTTACAAACCACCACAGCGTTTGGTATCCAATCTGCATCAGATTATTGAGCGAGTGAGTCAGTTAGCACAAATGGATAACCCGTCGCAGGTACAATTTGTGCGCGACTATGATCCAAGTATTCCAGATTTTTTGCTTGACCCTGAGTTGATTGAACAGTCACTGCTCAACATCGTCCGCAATGCACAGCAAGTATTGGAAGATGGTGGTCAAATCGTCCTGCAAAGTCGCATTTTACATCAACATACCATCCACGGCCGTCGTCACCGTTTAGTCGCCACTATCAAAGTGATTGATAACGGCCCCGGCATTCCACCTGAGATCAAAGATACCTTATTTTACCCGATGGTCAGCGGCAAAGCCGGCGGCACCGGTCTTGGTTTGTCGATTGCACAAACCCTGATCCATCAACATGACGGCTGGATCGACTGCGAAAGTTGGCCAGGTCGTACCGAATTTACCATTTATTTACCCATCAACTCGCAAGGGGCTTAAGCATGCATCAGGATGTCTGGATTATTGATGATGACAACTCCATCCGCTGGGTGTTAGAAAAAGCGCTGTCGCGCGCTGGTATCGTCTGTGAAAGTTATGCATCTGCCGATTTGATGCTACAGCGGCTGGAATATGATCAACCCGCCGTTGTGGTTTCCGATATCCGGATGCCTGGCACTGACGGTATGGCGCTATTATCAAAATTACAAGAACTGGCACCGGAATTACCAGTGATCATCATGACCGCACACTCAGATTTGGACAGTGCGGTGAATGCCTTTAAACGAGGCGCTTTTGAGTACTTACCTAAACCATTTGATATCAACGAAGCGGTGAGTTTAATTAGCAGAGCGCTAGAGCACGCGATCGCGAAAAAGCCCAAAACACCAGCGGCACCGGCCTCGCAACTGACCGAAATAATTGGTGAAGCGCCAGCGATGCAGGAAGTGTTTCGGGCGATTGGCCGATTATCACGTTCCAGTATCAGCGTATTAATTAACGGCCAGTCAGGCACCGGCAAAGAGCTGGTTGCGCAGGCGTTGCACAAACATAGCCCGCGCTCAGAGCTACCGTTTATTGCCCTGAATATGGCAGCGATTCCTAAAGATTTGATTGAATCAGAACTGTTTGGTCATGAAAAAGGGGCTTTTACCGGCGCTGCAAATCTGCGTAAAGGCCGCTTTGAACAGGCGGATGGCGGTACTTTGTTTCTTGACGAAATCGGCGATATGCCACTGGATGTGCAAACCCGGTTATTACGGGTACTAGCCGATGGTCAATTTTATCGAGTCGGTGGCCATCAAGGTGTGAATGTTGATGTAAGGATCATTGCGGCCACCCACCAAAATCTAGAGCAACTGGTCGCTGATGGTAAGTTTCGTGAAGATTTATTTCACCGCTTAAACGTCATTCGCATTCATATTCCGGCGTTAAAAGACCGCAAACAAGACATTCCGAAACTGGCGCAGCATTTTTTACAGCAAGCAGCAAAAGAACTAAATGTCGAAGCGAAAGGTTTGGCGGCTGATACTGAAAAATATTTGGCGCAACTCGATTGGCCTGGGAACGTCAGACAGTTAGAAAACACCTGTCGTTGGCTAACGGTAATGGCGAGCGGCAAACAAGTGTTATTGTCGGACTTGCCACCGGAATTAACCGCGGCGCCAAAAGTGTTCAATCCGGCAGGTACTGAATTACAACAAAGCTGGCAAGAATTACTCGCGGCCTGGATCCTACAAAAACTAAATGCAGGTGAAGAAGATATTCTGTCAGAAGCAGGCCCTGAGTTTGAACGGATTGTGCTTAAACAAGCGTTGCAATTCACCCATGGTCATAAGCAAGACGCAGCAAAACGCTTAGGCTGGGGCCGGAATACGTTAACCCGCAAACTAAAAGAACTGGATATGGAATAGCGATAAAACCACCCAAATGATTGGATTGCAGCGACAGTAGCGGCAATTCAATCATTTCCGCTCAACTTCATTTCATCATAAGTGGTTGTATTTTAACGGTTACCTCTCTTTTTCATCGCAACTCGGTTCAATCAATTCTTTCCTAACAGGCATATCGAAGCAAAATAAAAACGCGGCTCCATTCACTGGAAGCCGCGCTACTATAACTACCGGAAAACACACCACTCATATCGAGAAGTTATTCTCCCGCTTGCACTTTTTCACGTAATTTGTGCTTCATCCGCGACTTGCGCTCATCGAGCTTCACTTGCTGCTCTGGTGTCAGCACTGCACGCAACTGATGCTGGAATTTTAATTGTGCCACTTCAGCTTCCAACCGCTGTGCTTGCTGTTTTTCCAGTAACACCCGCACTCCGGCTTCATCAAAAGTCTGAGTCGCTAACAAGGCTTTTAATTCTTTCCGATTCGCTTCACGCGCTGCTTTATCCGGCATGGTAGCGCGATGGGCGGCGGTTAATTGTTCAATTTGTGCTTTTTGCGCATCAGTTAAATTTAACCCTTTGAACATTTTCATGCCATGCATCTGATGCATACCATGTTTGGGCATTTCATCTTCACCAGCAAAAACCGGCATCGCCGCGCTCACCATTAATACTGAACTTAAGATTGCTGCCATCACATTAAATTTTTTCATCGTTGGTACCTCGGTTGTTATGAACTGACTGTAAGAGACTGTTTGTTATGTCTGGACTCTAAGGTCCAGCTGGACTAAACAGCGATGAAACAAGCATACTCTGTCCAATGCAAAGCAACGCCAAGCGCTGGTAAAGGTTGTGTAAAGAGCCTTGTCCTGATGTGACCACGTTTTACACTGACGCAAAGCCACCCGCCGGAGATCAACCGTGAGTAGTCAACGGATCCTGTTAATAGATGATGACAATGAGTTAAGTCAGCTGGTCAGTGACTATCTGACCCTGGATGGCTTTAGCCTGGATGTTGCGGCCGATGGTGTCAGTGGACTTGAGCGTGCACAAAGCGGCTTGTATCAACTGATCCTGCTAGATGTCATGTTACCTGGCCTTGATGGATTGTCATTATTACGTCAGTTGCGTCAGTCCAGTTATTGCCCGGTACTGATGTTAACGGCCCGCGGCGATGACATCGACCGCATTGTCGGGCTGGAACTTGGCGCCGATGATTATTTAGCCAAACCTTTTAATCCTCGTGAACTAAGTGCAAGAGTGCGGGCTATTTTGCGCCGGGTAGAATTGGCGCAACAACAAAGCAATAGCCAGGTCGCGACGCCAATCCTTGAAATCAATCAAGTCCAATTGAACCGACAAAACCGTCAGGTCTGGTGCAATGGCCAGCAAATTGTGCTGACCGCCACTGAATTTCAGCTGTTAGATTATTTGATGCATCACGCCGGTCAGGTCATCACCAAAGAAGATTTAAGCAAAGCCGTGCTGGGGCGGGCATTACAACAATATGATCGCAGCCTCGACATGCATATTAGTAACATCCGGAAAAAGCTCGCCGTTGGCGACAGCACTGAAAAAATTCAAACGTTACGCGGCAGCGGGTATTTGTTTTTGGAGCAAGCATGAAGTTCAGCGAGCTCAACCCTTATCGTTTATTGGCATTTAGGATTTTTGGCTGGTTCTGGCTGGTATTGTTATTAACCTTAGGCGGCGCTTGGTTACTGGCACGGGGCTGGAGCGACGATACCGAGATCCGTCGCTTGCCACACGGTATCGCTGAACAACTTGAGCCCTTGCTGAAATCCTTGCATAAAGCGGATTCGATTGAAGAGCTGGCAGCACGCCTTAACAGGCGTGACCGTAATCGCTGGCTGATCGTCGAGCCGGAATTAAATCAAATACTCAATAGTGAAATCTTGCCACGCTCATTTGATCAAAACTGGCTGACCGAGCTGTCGCAACTGAATCGGCCACGTTTGTTAATTCATCGAAAAACTATTCTGGCCGGGCCATTCCTGGTCAAATTCAAAACCAAAAAACTGGCACTGTACCAAATAAGACCGCGCCCCCAATCGCCGGGGCTGGATTTAATGTCATTGCCCAACTACCTGCTGCCCGCACTGCTAGTGCTGGTTTCCGCCCTCGCCAGCTTCATTTTGGCACTGACTATTACCAAACCATTGCGACTACTCAAACAAAAAAACCTCGATTTTGCCGCCGGCGATCTCAGTGCCCGGGCAGATGCCCCAGCCAGACGTAGTGATGAAATAGGTGAACTCAGCCGTGGTTTTAATCTGATGGCGGCAAAAATCGGTGATTTGTTGCAAAATCAACAACGGTTATTACGTGATGTCTCGCATGAATTGCGATCACCACTGACCCGTGCTCAGCTCGCGATTGCGCTTGAACAACGCCAGGGTGGCGGTGCCCAGCTCCCTCGGCTTCAGCAAGAGCTGGAACGGGTCGATCAGTTACTCGG
>JAHJNE010000620.1 GCA_018820995.1 Gammaproteobacteria bacterium
CCCACATCGGTCGCCTGCGCTGACAACAACACGGCGATCAACAGTTCAAATGGCGAGCTGTATTCAAGTTCGGTCGTCGGCGTTGGGTTGGCATCGCGCAGTCTGGATAAAATAGCGATGCGTTTTTGTTGATTCATTGGCTTGAGGTCTCACTGGTCGCAACATGGGTGACTCTGGCACGGGTAATTGTTGCTGGTTGAACCTGACGATTTTTCTGACGTAAATCTATAGCGTTTTTCGCTGCAATTAAAAAGCCCAACACCATAAAGGCGCCTGGCGGCAAAATTGCCAGCAGGAAATGGCTGTCAGTTTTAAATAGTTCGACCCGAAGCACTGTCGCCCATGGACCGAATAATGCCTCAGCGCCGTCAAATAAGGTCCCTTGTCCCAGAATTTCACGGCAGGTACCAAGTAGCAGTAGCACAGCGGTAAAACCCAATCCCATCATCAAACCGTCGACAGCAGATGGTAACAGCGGGTTTTTAGAGGCGAATGCTTCGGCGCGGCCGATCACAATACAATTGGTGACAATCAATGGGATAAAAATCCCTAACGATTGGTACAGCTGATAGGTGTAAGCCTGCATCAGCTGCTCGATAGCGGTGACGACCGCTGCGATGACCATCACAAAAATCGGAATACGAATTTCATTCGGCACCTGGCTTCGGATTAAGGACACCACCAGATTGGTGCTGAGCAGCACCAGCATGGTTGCAAAGCCCAATCCCAAAGCATTGGTCATAGTCGAGCTGGTGGCGAGTAACGGACACAATCCCAGTAACTGCACTAAACCGGGGTTATTTTGCCATAAGCCTTGACGAATGATGTCGCGATAATCGGTCATAAAAACCTCACTGTAGCTGACAATTGGCCGGTAAGTCTGCCAGTTCCGGGTGTTGCTTTAGATAAAGTGCCGTTCGCTTTACTGCCGCGACCACAGCTCTTGGGGTGATGGTGGCCCCGGTGAACTGGTCAAACTGACCACCATCTTTTTTAACCGCGAAGCGTCTATCATCAGCACTTTGTAGTTTTTTCTGGCGGAACGAGTCCATCCAGCTACTTTTTCGCATTTCAATTTTGTCACCAAGACCCGGCGTTTCTTTATGACTGAGGGTGCGAACGCCAAGCACAGTCCCGTCAGGGGTAATGGCAGCCAACAACTGAATATTGCCGCTATAGCCATCAGGCGCTGTGGTTTCAATTACATAGGCACGGAGCTCGCCGTTTTGACGCCAGCGGTACGTTTTAGCGTCATTTTGGAACAACACGGTCGGTTGTTGCAGCACCAGACAATCTTGCAGCAATTCTGCTGATGCAGCACCCGCTGGCAGTACTTCTTGTAGCAGTTTTAATTTTTCCAGCTCAATTTGCTCGGCGATTTTTGGCGCCGTCAATTGATTCACACTGGCGACCAATAGCACACAGGCTGCAGCGGCAGTTGCCAGTAGTAGTGCATTTTTACTGATATATTTCAGCATCAATACGATCCTTTTGGCTTGTGACCATAAGTGCGAGGCCTGGTGTAATAATCGATTAATGGCACCGTTAAATTGGCTAGCATGACTGCGAAAGCGACGGCGTCCGGGAACCCGCCAAAGCTTCGGATTAGGTAAATCAACAGCCCAATGAGTGCGCCGTAATACAAACGGCCGCGCAGCGTCGTCGAAGCGGAGACCGGATCGGTGGCAATAAAAAATGCTGCCAGCATGGTGCCACCACTTAAAAGATGAAACACAGGGCTAGCATGTAAATCTGGGTCAATCAGGTAGCCAATAAAACTACAGAGGGCCAGGCTCCCCAACACCGCGAACGGAATGCGCCACTGAATGACTTTTTGCTGCAATAACCACAAACCACCGAGTAAAAATGCCAGATTGACATAATTCCAGCCGACACCACCAAATTGCTCAAACACCTGTTGTTGCATGCTTTCAGTTAAAGTTTTACCACCGGCAAGGTCTGTTTTCACCGTGTCCAGTGGCGTCGCCATCGTCATACCGTCGATATCTGTTTTTAATTGCGTCAGGCTGTAACCGGCGCAGCTAAAATCGGTAAATACCGCACAGACCGGATCCAGCCATTGTTGGGGTTGCGCCTGCAGGCTTAGTGGTGGCAACCAGCTGGTCATTTGTTGCGGGAACGACACCAGTAAAAATACATAAGCCGCCATCGCGGGATTAAACAGGTTATGACCTAAACCACCATACAGTTGTTTGACGATAATAATGGCAAAAGCGGTTCCGAACACAATCAGCCACCAAGGCGCAAACGCCGGAATGGACACCGCCAATAGTACGGCAGTTAACATGGCACTATGATCTTTTAATCTTGGTAATACCGGCTTTTCCCGCAATCGCAGGATGAATGCTTCACTTGCCCAAGCGGTTACGATGGCCAGCAGCAGTTGTATTAACACGCCATAGCCAAAAAAGTACACCTGACAGGCAATTCCAGGCAAGCAAGCGAGCACCACGCTACGCATCAAAACTGAGGTGTGTTGTTGGCTGTGATGGTGGGGTGAGCTAGCGATTCTGAAACTCATGCCTGGTCCTTAGGATCGGTCGCCGATAACTGTTGTTGTTTGGCTTTTGCCCGAGCAATGGCGGCAGCAATGGCGGCTTTGCGCGGGTCAGTAGCGGTGTTGCTGCTGATTGCAGTCTCGTTTGTGATGGGGTGGTCGTTTGACCGGGCGTGATCTTCATCTTCGCTCTGTACTGATGAAGCTTTTGCTGCAGCAGACGTCGACTGCACGTTTTCCTGTTGCCGTTTGGCTTGCGCTTTTGCGATCGCTGCCGTCAACGCCTGGCGCTTGGCTGCTTCACGATCGGGACTAGGTTCAGCATCTGAACTCGCAGCAACAACGAGATCTATCTTTGTTTGGGTATCGGCATTGCTCTCGATTTTGTCGTTTGATTGCTCCGATGGAGGCATCGGCGCTGCCACCGTTGTGTTGCTCTTAGCCTCAGCTTGTGCTTTTTTAGCTTTAGCGCGGGCAATTGCTGCAGCAACGGCTGCGGCGCGCGGATCCTGCACTGGAGATGCTTCAACAGGTGTTTGCTCAGGTGCTGCATCGTTGGGCGCTGGTGTTGTTGCAGGCTCAGCCTGGGCCTTTTTAGCTTTGGCTCGGGCGATTGCTGCAGCAACGGCTGCGGCGCGCGGATCCTGCACAGGCGAAGCTTCAACAGGTGTTTGATCAGGTGCCGCATCGTTGGAAACTGGTGTTGTTGTAGGCTCAGCTTGGGCTTTTTTAGCTTTGGCACGGGCAATTGCTGCAGCAACGGCTGCGGCGCGCGGATCCTGCACTGGAGATGCTTCAACAGGTGTTTGATCA
>JAHJNE010000621.1 GCA_018820995.1 Gammaproteobacteria bacterium
CAAAGCCGTGGATCTTCAGCAGCCCCCGCGCAGCGGCCTTCGCTCTTAGCTGAGCAGATGGCTGCTGCCACTGGCAATCAATCGCAAGGGCATCAAGCTCAGCACGCCTCTTCAGAGCAGACTAACACCTGGTTTGGGAAATCACTGGATCAACTGGCTGAAATGGCAACACTCGGCCTGTCGGTAAAAGAGCATTACATAGGTCAGGTGAAGCTGACCGGGCAGATGGCAAAAGCTGAGTGGCAACTAACCGAACGCAGCTTAGCGCTTGCCGCAGTATTGATGGTTTGTTTCGGTGCTGGGATTATTTTACTCTGGGGCTCTGTGCTACTGATGTTTGGCGCCCTCTTGTTTTCGCTCAGCAATTCGGTGGCGATCACGGCCGGCACTTTGATGATATTGCAACTGGCGTTGTTAGTCTGGTGCTGGCGCAGTTTGAGTTATGTGCTTTCAAAGGCAGGTTTTTCTCAAACCTGGCAACAGGTGCAACGTTTGTTTTTTCAGCCACAACAGGAAAGCAGTCATGGTGATTGATCATCTAATCAAAAAACGTCGTTTAAAAGTGGCTGAACTTGCAGAGCAAGGCCAGCAGCAACAAAAGTTATTGCTGGCCGAACAATGGCTATTGACTCAAAGAGTGACGTCTTTTTTAAGCTCTGCACCTGGATTAGTCTTCAGTTTTACTGTTGGTTGTGTATTTCAACTGCGTCACCATCACACGACAAAGCTGCTTCGTCGCATAGCAGGACTGCAGTGGTTGCGCGACCTGCAAGCTAAAGTTGATTAAATACCGGAGCTAAATAGCCTGTAGCGTGATGTTATCCACTTTACCGAACTGTCCACTTTACCGAATTAGCAGCTTTGCCTAATCACTAAATCGCAATGTAATTCGACATCACCGCTTAATTCACCGGCTAACAAACGGCGTGCCGCCAACCGGCCTTTCTCGGCGCTGTGTTGTTGGATGGTGGTCAACGCCGGATAAAAACGTTCACCTTCTTCAATACCATCAAAGCCAATGACGACTAATTGCGTGGGAATGTCGATACCAAGTTCCCGCGCAACCATCATCGCAGCTAAGGCAATTCTGTCGCTCATACACAATAATACGCTTGGCCGCTCTGCTTGTTGCAAAGCTTCCCGCGCTGCCATTAAAGCCTGTTCATGTTGATTTACCGGAATATGCCAAACCGCATCAGCGGGTAAATCACGGCCAACTTCTTTTGCGGCTTCTAGATAACCTTCCAACCGACGTCTGGAAATAGCTTGTTCCGAACGATATAACTCGTCTGGCTGAATACGACAAACCCGATCAGACTCAATCAGCCGCAGTCCCAACACCGCTACTTTTCCTGGCATCCGAGAAAAAGCATGCAACGCACTAAGTTTTGCTGAGCTGAAGTTATCGATATTCACTGACGGCAAGCCGTCGACATTGCAATCGACTGTAATCATTGGTTTTTGCTGGCGTAAAATACGTTCAAGTTGTTCTGGATTATTCGGCGCCCCGTACAGGATAAAACCATCCGGCACCGCTTCGGCACTACTGCTGCGACTATTATGGGTGCCTGAAAGCAACAACAAATCCCGCCCCTGCTGTTGCAGAATTTCCGCGACGCCTTTAATCAGCTGATTTGCCACCGGATCGCTGACCGAGTATTCCAAAGTATCAGACAACAAAATGGCAATAATACCGGACTTACCGGTGCGTAAACTGCGGGCAGCAGCATTGGGACCGCTGTAGCCGAGCACTTCACATTGGGTAAGAATTTTTTGTCGTAGTTCTGGTGACAACTGATCTGGCCGGTTAAAGGCGTTGGATACGGTTGCGACGGAAACCCCCAGTTCGGCTGCCACCGTTTTCAGGTTCTGCTTTTTTAATTTTACCTGTGGTTGCCCTTCACTCACGCCAAACACCTCTTGTTATTCACCTAGGCTGCAGATCAGCCGTTGTTATTCATATTGGCGATAAATTGATTTGAATCCGCAATAGCCCGGTTCATTTCACTGATTAAACTATTGACGTCCTGCTGCAATCCACCAAATTCCCCCTGAATGGCCCCAACCGCTTTTGCATTTAAATTATGTTTTAAATACAGAACGTTATCATTAAGAACCCGCAGCACCGGTGGCATTTTACTTTCGGCGCGACGCATCACTTTAACCAATGCATTAAATTGTCGTTTGGTATCCAGTAGTTTCTTTTTACTGTCAGCTTTGAGCTGCTTATTCTGGTATTGTCCAAGTTCTGCTTCCCATTCATCAAACAAATCAAAAGCTACGGTTTCAACTTTGTTAATCCGGCTGGTGACTTCGTCAGCAGACTTTTTGCTGTCTTCATACTGAGCACTTAGATCTTCATAACGCTGCTGTAAATTGCCACCATGAAAATTCAACAACTGACTCATCTGATCCAGTGCATCTTTAAATTCCTGCTGACTGGCTTGTTGTGCATCACGGGCGTCTTCCACCCGATCGATCAGAATATCGCGTTTATGAAAGCCTACTTTTTCCATCGCGGCATAATACGCCGTGCTGCAGCCAGCAAGTGCCAACAGTGCCACTAAGCCGACTGTTTTTAAGATTTGTTGCATTTTTAATTTGTTCAGCATCTTTTGAATTTCCACCTTTTGTAACATAAACGTCGTAATCAGGCTATTCGTCATCCGGCGAACCATTGACCAATTCCGCAATGGCAGCTAGCCGCGTCATCGTCAACGCATTCAGCGTTTTCTTCGGATAGTGACCACGACTGTTTTTTACCCCGGCGACCATGCCCGTCAATAACTCCAGTGCTTCATCAACGGTTTTTGCCACATAAATATGGAATAAACCTGCCGCAACCGCTGCGACTACTTCTTCGTTCAGTACTAAATTTAGCTGGTTACTCGCCGGGATCACCACGCCTTGACTGCCGGTTAAACCCCGGGACTGACACAAGCGGAAATAACCTTCAATTTTCTCGTTGACACCACCTATCGCTTGCACCTGCCCATGCTGGTTGATGGACCCGGTGACAGCAAGAGTCTGATGAATAGGAACATTACAAATCGCTGAAATTAAAGCACAAACCTCGGCCAACGAGGCACTATCACCATCGATTAAACCGTAGGATT
Organism: Gammaproteobacteria bacterium; assembly: GCA_018820995.1. Lineage (GTDB taxonomy): Bacteria > Pseudomonadota > Gammaproteobacteria > Enterobacterales > Alteromonadaceae > Pararheinheimera. Next base: position 3,117 of record JAHJNE010000621.1, read on the forward strand.
GCTCCATGGCGATATTAGCCGACAACGTCAGCGCGAAGTTCTGAGCATATTTCGCACCGAGATAACCGGTCAGTAACATCACACCTTTAGAGTGGATGGCTTTCCCTAATTCGACTTCACGCTCAATATCAATCACGCCATTTGAACCAGGATAAACGGTCGCGCTGATCCGCGCTGGTGTGCCAAAAGCCGTGTCACCGATTTCCAGTACCGTCAAACCATTCACTTTGCCAACAGCCCCGCCGTCGGTGTCGATTAGGATCTGCCCTTCCTGAATATCCTCTAAAAAGGATTCACTGATCCGCCCGGTCCGGTATTGTTTACCGGCCAGAGCTTGCTGAATATGCACTGCGGTTAGTTCGTTGTCATCACTCTGATTGGCGTAATAACAGGCTTCACGCACCAGTTCCAACACATCAGCAAAACGTGCCGACAATTTGCGTTGATGTTCAGCCTGACGAAAACTAAAGGTTAATAGTTGTTTTAAACCACAGGCAGACAAAGGACCTGCATCCAGTGCCTGGATTTGATCCTGCAACTGCAACGACATAAATTTCATCGTCTGTGCATTAAAGGGTAAATAATGCTCAAAATCAGCCAGAACCCGGAACAACTCGTTAAATTCGTCGTCGCCGTCTTGCACCAGATAATATAAGTCACGGGAACCCAACAGCACTATTTTTACGTTCAGTGGAATGGCTTTTGGCGTGATAATGGTTGAGTTCGTTACCGCATGGTCGGACAGCGTATCAATATTGATATCACCACTTTTCAGTGACAACTTCAGCGCATCCCATACCGCCGGCTGCGACAACAAACGATCAGCATCCAGGATCAAATAACCGCCATTGGCTTTGTGCAGTGCACCGGCACGGATCATCCGATAATTAGTGTATAAGGCGCCTTGCTCCGAGCTATATTCCACCCGGCCAAATAAGTTGCCGTAGCTCGGATTAGGTTCAAACACAATTGGAGCCCCGGACATCAATTCGTGATGAACCAGTACATTGGGCACAAAATCACTGATAAACAGGCTACGCATGTCCATCTCTTCGAGCTTGTCGCTTTCCAGCTCTTCCGGTAGTAATTCCAACACAGCTTTGATCAGTTCAGGTTTCATTTCGCGCAAATAGCGCAAAATGCCAAGTTCGGTGATGTAGTCATGTTCAAGTTGTTTTAACAGCGGTTTAATTGCCTGTTCAATAGTGTCACGGCGCAAAGTACGTAAGTTTTCCGACAGTTCACGTTTCCACTGCGGCAATTCGATCAGTTGCTCATTCAGGATAGTTTCAAGCTCTGACACTAAACCATAAAAAAACTGACGTTTATCATCAGCCATATTCGCAAATTCGGCATCGTCTAACGGTTTGCCATCGACCATCGGCGAGAAACTAACAGCGCCATTTTCTTCGTACAGCACCACTTGCTTTTCCAGCGCTTTGCGCTCGACCAGCTCGATAGCGGCTTCATACTTATCATCGAATGTGGCGTGAATGGCTTTTTTCTTGCGCTGATACCCCGGGTTGTCAAAAGCCGCCGGAAAGGTATCGAGTAATTCATCGATTAAAGCTTCGATTTTTTTAACCAGCACCCGCCCTTCGCCTGGCAACAGGCGCAAGGTTTGCGGAATACGTTCATCATCGAAGTTGTTGATATAACACCAGTCGTCTGGTGTTTCTTTTTCACTGGCGGCAGACTGCAGAATATCCTGCACCAGTGTGAACCGACCCAAGGCCGGCTCACCCATGACATAAAGGTTGTAGCCTGGCATGTCCATACCTATGGCAAAGGACAACGCCGCTTTCGCGCGGTCTTGACCAATGAAGGTACTACTAAAACCGGTCACATCAAGCGCGTCGGTGATAAGAGTAGAATCTAATTGCGGGCCAAGCTGGTCAACAGGCAAAGCAAAACTTTGCAAATGGGTAGAAGCGGCTTTGGTTACTGCCGGATGCGTCATGCAGATTATTCCAAGATAAAAAACTGACGCCTATAGTAACAAAAACTTGCCCGCTGCAAAGCGAAGAAATATCTGCTGACACTTTGCTTTCAGACAGGTAATCCCTGGCGACTAAATTGCAGCCCCCCACAAGTCTGACAAGCCGTTAACTCAGTCGGATGATAATAAGCTTGGCATTGATGACATTGCTGGCAGCAATACAAACCCATTCCGACGTCTTCACCCTGAGTATAGAGACCTTGCTGTGCCAGCTCAGCTTGTAACTCCTGCCATTCCACTTGAGTTTTGTCGGTGACTAATGCCAGCTCAACCCACAAGGCTTCACTCCACAACGACGGAATTTCACCGGCTTTTTGGGAGCTTTGCGATTGACGAATAAAGGTCTCCAGAAATAATTGAGTTTCATCTGCCGTCAGATCAGAGCCAGCTTTCAGATAAGCCTGAACAGTCTCTTGAAAGTGCACAAGGCGGCTGATTTCCTGATCACGAGCCTGGCGCAACATCAATTGTAAATCGTTGAGCCAACGTTGGTACTTTTCAGCGAATGTTTGCATATGCAACCTCCTACTCCTTAATTATATCGCTATTGAACATTCAGCATTACGCCGAAACTAACTGTACCGCCTAACATCCGCTACAAATATTGATAACGCTTATCGACGCGGCGGTAGGCGAAACATCGCTGTTGCTGAATGTCTCTGAATAAGAATCATCTATGAATAAATAAAGTATAGCGGGCTTCAGTCAGATCGATATCGACGTCAACCGACTTCACACAGTACAGATTTTTCAAAGTTGGCAGTGCAAAGCTTTGCCTTATTGTTGTTGTCTGCACCCTGCTTGCGGTATGCTACGAGCACTTTTTGCCGGTCGTCCGGCCGTCTTTGATTGAACAGTTGGAATTTTCGATGTCTGAAGCACAAACCCCAGCCCAAACCACCGCGCAACCCCTAGTGCAAACTTATGATCCAAAAGCCATTGAGACCCAAATGCAACAGCATTGGGAGCAAAGCAATGCCTTTAAAGTGGTCGAAGACGCCAGCAAAGAAAAATACTACTGTCTGTCAATGTTCCCTTATCCAAGTGGCCGGTTACATATGGGCCACGTGCGCAATTACACCATCGGCGATGTGATTAGCCGTTTTCAGCGGATGCAAGGTAAAAACGTCATGCAACCTATGGGTTGGGATGCGTTTGGTTTACCGGCTGAAAACGCGGCAATCGCCAATAAAACCGCACCGGCAACATGGACTTACGCCAACATTGATTACATGAAAAACCAGCTGAAGCGTTTAGGTTTTGGCTATGATTGGGATCGCGAACTGGCGACTTGCAAACCAGAATACTACAAATGGGAACAGTGGTTTTTTACCAAGCTGTTTGAAAAAGGCTTGGTCTACAAAAAAATGGCCACAGTGAACTGGGATCCGGTGGATCAATGTGTGCTGGCTAATGAACAAGTGATCGACGGCCGCGGTTGGCGTTCTGGTGCTTTAGTTGAACAACGTGAATTAGCCCAGTGGTTTATCAAAATTACCGACTACGCCGAAGAGTTGCTGCAAGATTTAGATCAACTGGACGAATGGCCAGAGCAGGTCAAAACCATGCAACGCAACTGGATTGGACGCTCAGAAGGTGTGGAAATCACCTTTAGTCTGGCCGGTTCTAGCTACGATTTTAGTGTCTATACTACCCGCCCAGATACTTTGTATGGCGTGACTTATGTCGCTATTGCCCCGCAGCATCCGTTGGCACAAAAAGCCGCCAAACTGGATGATACATTGGCGAAATTTATCGACGAGTGTAAAGGCGGCAAAATTGCCGAAGCCGACATGGCGACGATGGAGAAAAAAGGCGCTCCGACAGGTTTCTTTGCAGTGCATCCACTCACCGGCGAACAAGTGCCTATTTGGGTCGCAAACTTTGTGCTGATGGATTACGGTTCAGGTGCGGTGATGGCTGTGCCGGGTCATGACCAACGTGATTATGAATTTGCGACCAAATATGGCATGAAAATCAAACAAGTGGTCGCGCCAGCCGAAGGTTCTAGCGCCATTTGTGATTTAACCAAAGCCGCTTTTACCGAAAAAGGTGTGTTGGTGAACTCGGCAGAGTTTGATGGTCTGGAATTTGCCGAAGCCTTTAAAGGCATTGCCGATCGTCTCACAACTAAAGGCATCGGTCAGGTCAAAGTCAATTACCGTCTGCGCGACTGGGGTGTATCCCGTCAGCGCTACTGGGGTTCACCTATTCCGATGTTAACATTGGAAGATGGCACTCAGGTACCGGTGCCGGAAGAGATGCTACCGGTGCGTTTACCGGAAGATGTAGTAATGGACGGTGTCACGTCGCCGATTAAAGCCGATCCAAACTGGGCCAAAACCAGTTATAAAGGCCAAACGGCATTTCATGAAACCGACACTTTTGATACTTTCATGGAATCGAGCTGGTATTACGCCCGTTATTGCAGCCCACAACATGACACCGGCATGCTGGATCCGGCCAAAGCTAATTATTGGCTGCCAGTCGACCAATACGTTGGCGGTATTGAACACGCAATCCTGCACTTATTGTACTCGCGCTTTTTCCACAAATTGCTGCGTGACGTGGGTTTAGTGCAATGTGACGAGCCATTTAAACGCTTGTTATGTCAGGGCATGGTATTAGCCGAAACC
>JAHJNE010000622.1 GCA_018820995.1 Gammaproteobacteria bacterium
CCAACACTTTGGCTCTGGTTTTGGCCGAGACTAAGTCAGGTTGTTGCAAAGCACGGGAAACGGTAGCCACTGATACACCAGCCAGTTCGGCCACGGCACGAATATTCGACATGCAAGTCCTTAAAATGCTTTTAATCAGTTGGTAATGATGATCCAGAATGATGTAACCGGTATCATTTAATTAAGTAATCATACCTAATTCAAAGTTGATTACCAGCCAACATGACAGCTTTTTTGATATTTTTGCACAATAATGCGGCAAGCTCTGCTTGGTCCTTGACCTAAAGCCGTGCAACCTTGCGTTTATTTGGTGATTTTTGCGATATTCTGGGTTGACACTTCCAAATGTAATCCGTTACATTTTTGACATGGCGTTTTGAGTAAACTGCAAAACTAGGCAGTTATCTTAAACGATTCAATCACTGCGATGGCGGGAGCCCGTTTGATGTCTAAATTAACGAAAGTCCGGTTTGGCATGATCGGCGGTGGTGAAGGCGCTTTCATTGGCGCTGTGCATCGACATGCTGCCGCCCTGGATGGCCAGTTTGAACTGGTGTGTGGTGCCTTTAGCCGTGATGCGACCAACAACCAAAACACTGCAGATGCCTTAGGTGTCGCTGATAATCGGATCTATGCAAGCTGGCAGGATTTGCTGCAAGGCGAGTCCTTATTGCCTGAAAGTGAGCGGATGGAGCTGTTGGTGATTGTCACGCCAAATCAATTGCATGTACCCATTAGTCGCGCTGCGTTAATGGCGGGATTTCATGTGTTTTGTGAAAAACCAGCCGGTATTAGTTTGGCGGAAACCCAGGCCTTAGCGACTGACTTGGCCAATACCGACCGCCTTTATGGCTTGGCGCACACCTATCTTGGATACCCGATGGTGTGGCAAGCACGGCAATTGGTACAAAGCGGCGAGCTTGGTACCTTGCGCAAGATTTTTGTGGAATATCCACAAGGCTGGCTGACCGATGATTTGGAAGCTGCTGCCAACAAACAGGCCAGCTGGCGGACCGATCCAAGTCAGGCCGGCAATAGCGGTTGTATGGCTGATATAGGGACTCATGCTTTTGGTCTGGCCGAATTTATCAGCCAGCAACAGATCACTGAAATTTGTGCTGAACTGAAAAGCCATGTGGCAGGCCGGCGCCTGGATGACGATGGCGCGGCTTTATTTCGCACCAGCGGCGGCGCCAGCGGTGTGCTGATCGCCAGTCAGATTTGTGCCGGTGAAGAAAACGCTTTAAAAATCCGTTTATACGGTGACAAAGGCGGTCTGGAGTGGCAACAAATGGAGCCAAATACCATTGTGCTTCGCCCCCATGGCGCGCCGGTAAAAGTATTGCGCGCTGGCCGTGGTCAGCCAGGTCTTGGCATTGAAGCCTTGCGGCGTTGCCGGTTACCGGCAGGTCATCCGGAAGGTTATTTAGAAGCCATGGCCAATTTGTACAGTGATTTTGCGGTGGCAATCCGTCGCGGTGAACGTGGCACGCCAAGCGGTGTGCCCGGAATTGACGCCGGGCTGCGGGGGATGGCGTTTATCGAGACTGTTAGTCGCAGCGGCCACAGTGACGATAAATGGTTGTTACTGCCGCCAACTACCTATTAGACAAAGGTTGCAGCCTGATAATCGGCTGCAATGACTGATTTATCTTGACCAAGGGCCAAGCCCTCGGGAAAAGCATCACCCGGAGTAAACCATGACCACAGCGAAAAGCAGCATTCAAGGACCGGCCATTTTTTTGGCGCAATTTATGGGCGAGTTTCCCGCCAATCCCCAAGATCACGAATTAAGCCGGTTGACGCGGATGGTGCAGTGGGCTGCTGGTTTGGGTTATCGCGGTGTGCAAATGCCAACCAACGACGCCAGTTTGTTTGACCTGGAGCAAGCTGCGCACAATGAAGCCTATTGCGCGCAGGTATTGGCGATTTGTAGCAAAGCCGGTGTACAAATCACTGAGTTATCGACCCATTTACAAGGTCAGCTGGTGGCAGTGCACCCAGCGTACGACGAGCTATTTGACAACTTTGCGCCAGAGGCACTTCGTGGTAAACCAAAAGAGCGCACCGAATGGGCGGTGGCACAGTTAAAACTGGCCGCTAAAGCCAGTCAGAATTTGGGCTTAACGGCGCATGCCACTTTTTCCGGCGCTTTGTTGTGGCACTTGGTGTATCCGTGGCCACAACGTCCTGCGGGTTTGGTCGAGCAAGGGTTTGCCGAGCTGGCTAAACGCTGGTTACCGATCCTTGACGCTTTTGATGAAGCCGGAGTTGATGTTTGTTATGAAATTCACCCGGGCGAAGATTTACATGATGGTGCGACCTTTGAGCGCTTTTTAGCCGCCGTCAACCATCATCCCCGCGCCAATATTCTGTTTGATCCAAGCCATTTTGTACTGCAACAACTCGATTATCTGGCTTTTATCGATTTGTACCATCCAAGGATCAAAATGTTTCATGTCAAAGATGCTGAGTTTCAGCCAAACGGCCGTGCTGGTGTCTACGGTGGTTATCAGGATTGGCAAGACCGGCCGGGTCGTTTCCGTTCTCTGGGCGATGGGCAGGTTGATTTTAAAGGTATTTTCAGCAAATTCACCCAATACGGCTTTCAGGGCTGGGCAGTGCTGGAATGGGAATGTTGTTTAAAAGATGCAGCGCAAGGCGCAGCAGAAGGAGCGCCTTTTATTGCCAGCCATTTGATCAATAAAGCCGCACGGGCCTTTGATGATTTTGCCGGTGGTCTCACGGATGAAGCGCGTAACCGACGGATTTTAGGCTTGGAATAATTGTGGCAATGCAGTCACTGAGTGACTGCTGATTGTGCCGATGAAAAGACCAGGCACCGCGATGCAGCACCCAAAAAAAGTACCACCATAAGCAGTTTAAGAAAAAGCAGTTCAGTAGAAAGCAGTTTAAAAAACAACCAAATAACAAATATAACAACAGTGGCGATGCCGCTAAAAATACTAATAAAAACAACGGGGATAACGATGAGTACGATTAAAATACGCCTCAGTAGTATGATGTTTTTGCAATTTTTTATCTGGGGTGGCTGGTTTGTCACTTTAGGTACTTTTCTGGCGCAAAACCTCAACGCCGACGGTCCGCAAACCGGTATGGCGTTTTCGACCCAGTCCTGGGGCGCTATCATTGCACCTTTTATTATTGGTTTGATTGCTGATCGATATATCAATGCCGAACGGCTGCTTGGCGTGTTGCACCTGGTTGGCGCAGTGCTGATGTATTTGATGTATCAGGCCACTGATTTTGCAGCGTTTTATCCTCTGGTACTAGGTTATATGCTGGCATATATGCCGACGCTGGCACTGGTCAATTCGGTGTCTTTTGGCCAGTTAAAACAACCAGAGCTGGAATTCGGACAAATTCGGGTCTGGGGCACTGTCGGCTGGATTGCTGCCGGTCTGGTGATTAGTTATTTATTCGGTTGGGATGCGCAATCGGCCATCGCGGCCGGCATGTTAAAAAATACCTTTCTGATGTGTGCGGTAGCGTCTTTGGCGCTTGGTTTGTACAGCTTTACCTTGCCTGCGACCCCGCCGGCTGGCAAAGGATCAGAATTAAAACTGGGTCAGTTGCTCGGGCTTGATGCATTGTCGATGCTTAAAGATCGTAACTTCGCGCTGTTTTTCCTATCCTCCGTCCTGATTTGTATTCCGCTGGCTTTTTATTACCAAAATGCCAACCCGTTTTTGACGGCGGTCGGGGTTGAAAATGCCACCGGTAAAATGACGCTGGGCCAGGTCTCCGAAGTGTTGTTTATGCTGGCGCTGCCACTGTTTCTCAATCGTTTTGGCATTCGTGTCACTTTGCTGTTAGGCATGGCGGCCTGGGTGCTGCGTTATGTGCTGTTTGCTTATGGTGACGCCGGTTCTGGCATGTTCTTGTTGTTAGTCGGGATTGCCTTGCACGGTATTTGCTATGACTTCTTTTTTGTCTCAGGCCAGATTTACACCAACAGTAAAGCCGGCAGCAGTTATAAAAGTGCCGCGCAAGGCCTGATTACACTCGCTACCTACGGTATAGGCATGTTGATTGGCTTCAGTGTGGCAGGCCAAGTGACAGCAGCGTACAGCACTGCGGCAGGTCAGGACTGGCAGCAGATTTGGTTGTTCCCTGCCATGTTCGCGGCGGCAGTGTTGGTATTGTTTGCTCTCATTTTCAAAAATGAAACAGTGTCGGTAACAGCGCCAGACACTGCAGCTAAATCAGCGAGCGGAGAGTAACTATGAGCACACTGTTACCCAGACGGACCATGCTGAAACAACTGGCTGTTGGCGGATTTACCGCTGGCGTGTTCGGTAGCAGTTTGTTGCATAACTCAGTATTTGCAGCATCAACTGATGACACGAGCAATGCCGGTTCCAACGCAAATGCTGGCAATGACGCCAAGAACCTGTCGCCAGTCGCGCTTAAAGGCAATATTCATCATTCGGTCAGTCGCTGGACTTACGGTGATTTATCGATAGAAGAGCTCTGTCAGTTGGTTAAAAAATTAGGTTTTGGCGCCATTGATTTAGTCGGACCCGAAGATTGGCCGATGCTGAAAAGATATGGCATTGACTCGTCGATGTGCAACGGTGCTGAGCTCAATCTGGTGGATGGCTGGAGCAATCCGAAGTTTCATGACGAGTTAATTAAACGCTATCGCCATCATATCGATTTGGTGGCTGATGCTGGTTATACAAATCTGATTTGCTTCTCTGGCAATGCCCGCGGCATTGACCGAGAGACTGCTTTGCAACATGCGGTGACTGGCCTTGCGCAAATTTTGCCACAGGCCGAAAAACGTGGCGTGGTGATCCAGATGGAGCTCTTTAACAGCAAGGTTGATCATCCGGACTACCTGGCCGACAGCTCTGCCTGGGGCATTGAGCTTTGTCAGCGATTGAATTCAAATCACTTCAAATTATTGTATGACATCTACCATATGCAAATTATGGAAGGTGACATTATCCGGACGATCCGCGATCACCATCAATATTTTGGTCATTACCATACCGCCGGTGTTCCTGGGCGGCATGAAATTGATGAGACGCAAGAGCTGAATTACCCGGCGATTGCCAAAGCAATTGTCGCGACAGGTTTTCAGGGGTATCTGGCGCAGGAATTTATTCCGACGGCTGACAGTCAAGTCGGCCGGGCCGCGGCATTAGCGCAAGCTGTGCACATTTGTGACGTTTAACAGTTGTGAAGTGGAATGGGGTGGGCGACCACTGCATTGAATAACAGGGTTCGACAATTTTCACAGGGTCAGCCGCAGTCTGCGACAACCGAGGCCCGGTACTAAAAGGTAAACACCGATGGCAATTGCACAAAATCACTACGACGCTATCGTCGTGGGCTCAGGCATCAGCGGCGGCTGGGCGGCAAAAGAACTCACCGAAAAAGGCTTAAAAGTCCTGCTGTTAGAGCGTGGTCGTAACATTGAACATGTCAAAGACTACACCAATGCTTTTAAGGAAGCCTGGGATTATCCGCATCGCGACCGCCCTACGGTTGAGCGCAAGCAGGAATACCCGGTGCTAAAGCGCGATTATCCGCTGAATGAAAGCACTTTTGGCATGTGGGCGAATGAAAAAGAAAACCCTTATGTTGAGAAAAAACGCTTTGACTGGTTTCGTGGTTATCACATGGGTGGCCGCTCGTTGTTATGGGGCCGCCAAAGTTACCGTTTGAACGAAGCTGATTTTGAAGCCAATGCCAAAGATGGTGTTGCCGTCGATTGGCCGATCCGTTATGCCGACATCGCGCCCTGGTATGATTATGTCGAACGTTTTGCCGGGATTTCTGGAAATCGCGACGGCTTAGACGTACTGCCGGATGGGCAATATCTGCCAGCGATTGATTTAAATGTTGTCGAAAAAGACGTGGCGGCACGGATCCAAAAAGCCTTTGGTGGCTCGCGGCACTTAATTATTGGCCGTACCGCCAATATCACCTTGCCTAAGCCAGAGCAAGGCCGGGTCAATTGCCAATACCGCTCAAAATGCTGGTTAGGTTGTCCGTTTGGCGCTTATTTTAGTACCCAGTCGGCGACACTACCGGCAGCCGTTAAAACCGGTAATTTGACGGTGCGGCCTTATTCGATTGTGACGCAAGTGCTGTATGACAAAGACACCAAACGCGCTCGCGGCGTGGAAGTGCTTGATAGTGAAACCAATCAAACGGTGGAATTTACCAGCAAAATCATTTTCTTAAATGCTTCATCCTTTAACTCAACCTGGATTTTAATGAATTCTGCCACCGACGTCTGGGAAGGTGGTCTGGGTAGCAGTAGCAATGCGCTTGGTCGCAACGTGATGGATCACCATTTGAATGTTGGGGCCTTTGGTGAAGTGGATGGTTATCTGGATAGCTATTATTCCGGTCGTCGTCCAACCGGCTTTTATGTCCCAAGGTTTCGTAACTGGGGCGGCGATAAGCGCGATTACCTGCGCGGTTTTGGTTACCAAGGTGCGGCCAGTCGTCAAAACTGGCGTCGTGATATCGCTGAACTGAGTATTGGTGCCGACTTCAAAGCAGCCTTAACCGAACCTGGCAACTGGACCATCGGCATGGGTGGTTTTGGCGAAATGCTGCCAAACCATGACAACCGGATTTATTTGGACCGCACCGTGAAGGATAAATGGGGCTTGCCGGTACTGGCGATGGATGTCGAACTGAAAGAAAACGAGATCCGGATGCGCAAAGACATGATGAATGACGCCATCGAGTTTTTTGAAGCCGCCGGAGTGAAAAACGTCAAAGGTTATAACGGCGAGTATGGCCCGGGCATGGGCATTCATGAAATGGGCACAGCCCGGATGGGGCGTGACCCAAAAACTTCGGTGCTCAATGCTAACAATCAGGTGTGGGATGCGCCGAATGTGTTTGTGACTGACGGTGCTTGCATGACGTCAGCGTCTTGCGTCAATCCATCCCTGACCTATATGGCATTAACTGCGCGTGCTGCGCATTTTGCAGTCGAAGCACTGAAAAAAGGGGAGCTATAACATGGAACGACGTGACCTTCTAAAAATGATTGCTGCAGCGACCGGTTTTGCTTTTGTCGGTGGTGAAGTCTGGGCGAACGGTTTAACAACCGCCGTGACGAAGACCGCCAAAGCCGTCACTGGCCAGCAAGGTATTTTCAGCGCCGCAGATGTTTTACTGCTCGATGAAATTGCTGAAACTATCTTGCCTAAAACCACCACCGCTGGTGCAAAAGATGCGGCTTGTGGTGCGCAAATGGCGGTGCAGATTAGCGATTGTTATTCCGCGACCGAGCAAGGCTGGTTTATTGCGGGCCTGGTGCAATTGCAACAACGTAGCCAGCAAGATTACAAACTCGATTTTATGAAACTCTCCAACGAGCAGCGCCATCAGCTGTTAGTGAAACTGGATACAGAAGCAAAAACGCACAATGCTCAAGTTGCTGCGACTGAGCAAGCCGCTCCCTCAGGTGAGTCAACCCCACATTATTTTACCTTGTTTAAGCAACTGACGTTGTTTGTGTTTTTCACCTCGAAAGTGGGGGCAACGGAAGTGCTGCGATATTCGGCCATCCCGGGTAAATATGATGGCAACTTGCCATACAAAAAAGGCGATCGCGCCTGGGCGACCTAAGTCTGGGCAGCCAGCTCATCAAGGTTTGATTCGTCGTTGGCCTCGACTAGCGACTAGCGTTAACAAAAAATGGCAGGGTGCCAGCAACATTTACAGCACCCTGCGGCTGAATTGTTAGCACCATAAAGTATCAACTTCATGCAGAGATAACGCTGCATGGTAAAAGCGAGTTTCCAATGAACAATAAAACCATCATCGCGGCGCTGTTGTCAGCTGCCTTTTTTACGCAAAGTACTGCTATTGCCAGCACAGCAGCTAGCGAGGCAGATCGTCAGGCGCAGGCCGCCAAAACTGAAGTATGGACACCGGTGCCAACCGTGGTCACGCCAGCGCCACAACTGAGCAAACCACAACCGGCACCGTCAGATGCCATTGTGTTGTTAGGGGATGCAACATCCAAAGAAGGGCTGGCGCAGTGGCGTTCAGTCAATACCGGTAACGCCGCACAATGGTCGCTTCGCGACGGCGAAATGACTGTCAAACCTGGCAGCGGCGATATTCAGACGGTGCAGAATTTTTGTGATATTCAACTGCATTTAGAATGGCGCAGCCCACCGGCCGATCCGGCTAAAACCGGTCAAATGCGTAACAACAGTGGCATCTTTTTACAGCAAAAATATGAGATTCAGATTTTAGATTCTTATCAAAATGCCACTTACTCCAATGGCCAGGCCGGCTCGGTCTATAAGCAGAGTATTCCTTTGGTCAATGCCATGCGCCCAACCGGCCAATGGCAGGAATATGACATCATTTACCGCGCGCCGCGCTTTGAGGGTGACAAACAACTTTCCGCCGGATTTGTCACAGTACTGCACAATGGTGTGCTGTTACAAAACCACACTGAAATTTTGGGCACCACTGAATGGATTGGTGCACCACAACAACATCCGCATGGCTGCGCACC
>JAHJNE010000623.1 GCA_018820995.1 Gammaproteobacteria bacterium
AACATGGCATCAGAAAAAGAATTCCGCGAAGCTAACGTGTGGCTTAGTGGCCCTATTCTGGAAGACAAAGCATTTTTCTATGCTTTATTTAACCCACGTCGTTACAACTCTGAATATGCTAATTCGGCCGGCACTGCATTTTCTGAGTATGAGAGCAAAGAAAACCGCTGGTTTGTTAACCTCGATTGGTACCTGACAGAAGATCACACCATCACTCTCACAGCGCTGGATAACAGCACCGATGAAAGTACCCAAAGTTATAAATGGAACAAAGAACAAGGAGTTGGCGACAGCACCGGCACAACACTTGGCTCTGCGGGTGGCAACATGTATTCCGCCCGTTATCAGGGTTTTTTAACCGATGATTTATCGGTGTCTGCGACCATCGGCCGTGTTGAAGACACTCGCGATACCATTCCAACCAATGCCCTTCCCGGCGTTTGGGACTTCGTCAATCTGAATGGCCAACGGATTGGCGACTGGACCACCAGCAACCTGATTGGCGAATCCTATCAACGTGATCAGGCTCGATTTGATTTAACCTGGCAGCTGGAAGATCATACTTTGCAGTTTGGTTACGATAGCGAAAAACTGACCGTTGAATATCTGGAGTATCAAAACGGTGTCGATACCGCCCGCGGCTGGTGGGAATACCGGACTTACTCAGCAATCCCGCGGATTAATCTGCCTGGCGGCACTTACATCCGCCAACGGCAGCGGGATGCGGGTGGCGAAACTGAAGTAAATTCAAAAGCATTTTATATTCAGGACAGCTGGCAAATAACCGAGTCGCTGGTGCTGAATGCCGGTTTACGCTACAGCAGCTTTGAAAATACTGCCACCACCGGTGAAGCTTATGCCACATTGGAAGACCAGTTGGCGCCAAGGCTGCAGCTGATTTGGGATCCAACAGGCAAGGGTGATAAAAAAGTGTTTGCCACTGCCGGCCGGTATTTCCAGCCCATTGCCGCCAATATGAACATCAAACAGGCCAGCGGCCAGAAAGATGTGCATTTTTACTATCAACCAGGCCAATTGGCCGCCAACGGTAGCCCGGTACTCAAGCCGGACGGCTCACCCGATGTTGGCGCTTTGGTCGCCACCAACGTCGTGCAAAGTGGCGCTGTTGATGTGGAGCGGATTGCCTCGGGTAACTTAGGTTCGATGTATTCCGATGAATGGACTTTGGGCTACGAACAAGAGCTTGGTGACAGGCTCAAAGGCGGCGTGCGTTTTGTTTATCGTGATTTAAAACAATCGATTGAGGACTCTGACTTAGGCCCGGTGGTTGCGCAGTGGCTGACGCAAAATAACGTGCAAAACAAAGTAAACGAAAGTTACTTTTATACCCTAATCAACCCGGGTAAAGACGTTGATTTCCGCTACGACTTTGACTTGGATGGTACCAAAGAACATGTCCAGCTAAGTGCAGAGGATTTAGCGCTGCCGGTGCCGAAACGTCGTTATCTGGCATGGGAGTTTACGCTTGAAGGTCAACCGACTGACGATTTAAAAATCTTTGGCTCGTATGTGTGGTCACACAGCTGGGGCATGACCGAAGGGTTGGTACGTACCGATAACGGCCAGGCCGATCCGGGTTGGACCACCTCTTACGATTACGCCGATTTGATGGACCATGGTGCAGGCAATCTGCCTAATGATCGCCGGCATGTATTTAAACTAAGCGGTATATACGATTTGAATGACGACTGGAAGCTGGGCCTGGTAACCAGAGCCACTGCCGGTCAACCGTTAAACCGTTTTAGTTTGCACCCAACCAATGTCGACACTTGTAAAGCACCGAGTTTATGGGCCAATTGGTGTGCCAGCCAATGGTACGATCAAGCATCATTCTATGACTGGGACGGCACGCCGGCGCCACGGGGCTCGGCAGGGAATCTGGACTGGTTGTACGAAGTGGATTTGTCGTTAACCTACCTGACCAGCATTGGCGGTGGCGATCTGTCGGTAAAAGGCACTATCTACAATCTGTTTAACTTCGATACGCCACTGAGCGTCAACGAAGTGGCGCAGGTCACCAATACCGATGGCAGCTTCGCCGCAAACCCTGATTGGGGCGTTGCGACTGGCTTGCAAGCGAACCGGACCATGTCGTTAGTTGTTCGGTATCAGTTTTAAGTCCGAGCGCTTTGTGCTCTAAAACCGTCAGGCCATTTAAGCTGACTCAAATAAAGAAAGCCGCCATTTCAAGGAAATAGCGGCTTTCTTGTTAATGCATTGAGCCTAAAGTCGCTCTCTAGAGTAGCCACATCATCAGGCCAAAAAGTAACAATAACGCTGCCACACCACAGCTCACTTTTAGCTGAGTTGATTGTTGTGATAACGGTTTAACCGGGAAATAACCAAAAGTCACTATTTTTAGCAGTGCCAGCAAGCCATAGCCCATCCAATACAGCAGCACATCAATCAACAAATCGATCACTAAATAGCGGACGGTTCTGCCCAACCAGGGTAATGCTGCTTCAATCAACGGTTCCATGCGACCTTTATCCTTTTTTATCCCATAAAATACATAAGAACCAAGGAAGTGCTCCTGCAATTTGGCTGAAGCGCCAACCGAAAAGATACCGCTTATTCGTTGCTGAACCGCACGTTGCACTGGGCGACTTCCATTTCTTTTCTCTTTTACATCAGTAAGTTATGCAGATTAAATCACTTCGCCAACAAAACTTAAGACGACTGTGACTTTTCCGGCAGGTCTTTTTTCAGCAGCAGCAGCACAAAATAAATAATTAACAACGGCGGCATAATGGCCAGCACACCACCCAGCAACGCCATCAGAAAGGGGTGGTTGGTTTTGCGGCGACCTAACAAATAACTGACGCTGATCCCAAACAAGACCATCATCACTATGGCGTGCACCGATAAATACGAAGGTAAATTCATCTGTTATTTCCTGTACTTCAACAAGTCTGCCCCAGTCGCGGTTTGTGCTCAGTACCAGCCCCTGGGGTAAAAAATAATAATGTGCAACTCTCACCGGCACATGATAACGGGTCGGCAGTATGCCAGACTCCAGCCGGTACCAAAACAAAGTCGCCGGGTTGTTGCAACAAATGCCGACTTTCCACAGCATTTTGCTCTAAAACTAAACAAGCAGATCCTGTTAACAACAGTACCAGTTCAGTACCTGCCGGATGGCGTTCCCAGGTTGACCAGGCCGTATCAAAACTAAAGGCAGAGCATAACAATCCTTGCTCCAGTTGCGGAAATTGACCGCCGGCAAGCTGTTGCCAGAAAGTGTCTGCCTGAAACACCTCTCTAAACTGAGCATCTGCCGATATCTGCAAAAAGTGTTGTTTTATATTAAGCATTTAATTTAGCACCATTGGAACGATCATGATCAGCGTTGTTATTTTACCGCTATAACCGACTATCCGTCGCGGCCACATAAACCCAGGCACTGAGCCCTGACAACAAAGTCGTCGCCACCCGACGATAATCGGCCACTTCATAGCGATCAGCGGCTTCAATCTCGGCTGAACTCAACGCAAATACAGTGCCTTGCACCTGATCTGATGGTTGACCGCTATAGCGTAATATCGGATGAAACTCCTGACCACTACTCGCCAACACGGCGGGATCAGTAATCTGCACTTGTGCCAATTGATAACCAACCAGTACATCTGTTTGCCCGGTTAAAGGGCGGCCAAACGTATCCAACTGCACTTGCAGTTGTTGCAAGGTACCGTACGAAAATAACCAGTGCTGCTCTGCCATTGTTTCATTCCTGTCAGGCGAGATAAACGGGACTGCAATCTCCTGCACTATTGAATCTTTCATCGTTCGGCCTTATTTGATCAACATTAAACAACACGCCGTTGCCGCCAATGCACAATCAACAACACCAACAGCCCCAACAATGCCACCACTACCCCAATAGGTTTGCCATAAGCCTGTGGCAATTGAAAGCCGATACTTGCAGTCAGAATATAAGACAAAGTCATGCTACTGCCTATCACCGCAGGAATACTGGCAATCCAATGAAAGCTACCACGGTCGAACAAGTACTTTGTGGCCAGCCACAAGACGCTGGTCGATAACAGCATGTTACAAAAGGCGAAATATCGCCAAATCAGACTAAAATCAAGTTTGGTCATTAAAAAGGCAATTAATAAAATTGGCACCGACAACAACATTCGGTTGCGTAAGCTCTGTGGAATTTTAAAGGCATCGACAATCGTCAGCCGCAACGAGCGAAAGGCGGTGTCCCCGGATGTAATAGGAAAAATGGCGACAGCAATGATCGCCATCACACCGCCTAGAACACCTAAATAACCAGTTGCGATATGATTGACCACCAGACCAGGTCCTCCTTGATCTAACATCGCTTTGAGTTCAGGATAACCGCCGGGGAAAGCAGAAATGCCCGCTAAAGCCCAGACACAAGCCACAATACCTTCACAGGTCATCGCGCCAAAATAGACCGGCCGCACATATTTTTCATTGGTCAGACAACGGGCGATAATCGGCGCCTGCGTCGAGTGGAAACCACTAATAGCGCCACAGGTAATGGTTAAAAATAACAGTGGCCACACCGGCAGCCCATCGGCATTTGGCGTTAGAAAATCATGTTGATGGGCATCAGTAAAATAAGCAAAGATATCGCCCGCCACCGGCAAATGGGGAGCTTCCAGTAATAAGGCGCCGGCCATCATCACCGTCATCACAATCATCAATAAGCCAAATACCGGGTACAACTTGGTGATGATTTTATCAATGGGTAACAAGGTGGCTAAAAAGTAATAACCCAGAATCACCAACACCCAAAAGGTATTGCCCGCTAGGAAAGTACCTTCAAAAAACGCTAAATTACTGAGTAAACCAGCCGGGCTCATAATAAATACCACCCCGACAAAAAACAGCAACATGGCGGTGAAGACCAACATTAAGCCTTTGAAAAATACATTGTAATAATGACCGGCAATTTCTGGCAGACTTTTACCGTCTTCTTTAATACTCATCACACCAGAAAAATAATCGTGCACCGCCCCGCCCAGAATATTGCCAATCACTATCCAAACTAAAGCGACCGGCCCGTATAGCGCCCCCAGAATAGGACCAAAAATAGGACCGACCCCAGCGACATTCAAAAATTGAATTAAAAAGGCTTTGGCTGGAGAAATTGCGACATAGTCGACCCCTTCGCTAAATTTGGCTTGTGGTGTGGCGGCATGACAATCAATACCCGCCTGTTTTTCGACAAAAGGGCTATAAAATTTATAGCCCAGCACCAACAGCGTGATACAGATAAAAAAAATCAGCATAAAGTCTGCTTCCGTTGATTAAGCGTTATTGTTGGCCACTCCGGATTGAGCGAATACCCGGCCACCGAAAGTTAATTTCCTCAGCATAACAACTATCGCAACCGCAAACTATCTCCATCTCGATTGCGACTGCGGTAAGGTTGTGTACTTCGTTGTGATTAAAACGAATTGACAATTTTTCGCAGTTAAAACCGAACCGCACGACAAAAACGAACGATAAAAAAAGCCGCAAAACATGTTGCTTTGCGGCTGTATTCTTAGTCATCGCAGTGCTGGTAAATCTATAACTACCGGCAAATCAGGCCGCAGCTTTAACGCTATCCACCCAATTCTGTACCCGTTTTTCCAATACTTCCAGCGGAAGTGCGCCGCCATTTAGCAACGTGTCATGAAAAGCGCGGATATCAAACTTGTCGCCTAACTGCGCTTTTGCTTTGGCCCGTAGCTCCAGAATTTTTAGCATGCCAATTTTGTATGAGGTCGCTTGTCCTGGCATCACCAAATACCGGCGAACCTCTGACACCACAGCCGCTTTGGCGACCGGTGTTTTTTCCACAAAATAATCAACGGCTTGTTGTTCGGTCCAACCTTTAGCGTGCATTCCGGTGTCAACCACTAACCGCACCGCCCGCCACATTTCGGTAATCAAGCGACCAAAATCATTGTAGGGACTCTGATAACCGCCCATTTCTTTGGCCAGCAACTCAGAGTACAAACCCCAGCCTTCCGAATAAGCAGTAAAGCGCGCCTGAGTTCTGAATTTAGGAACTGTGGTTAGCTCTTGGGCAATCGAGATTTGCATATGATGACCCGGGCTACCTTCATGGTAAGCAATGGCTTCCATTTCATTTTTTGGCATCGCTTTCATATCAGACAAATGCGCATAATAAACGCCAGGACGCGAACCATCCGCCGTACCTGAAGAGTAATGCTGCGCCGCGCCCGGTTGTTCACGAAACGCTTCAACCCGCTTCACCACCAACTTCGATTTTGGCAAGATGCCAAAAAACTGCGGCAATTTAGCATTGATGCCCGCTAAATAGGCTTCTGAATCGTCGATATACGCTTGGCGCCCTTCATCGGTATCTGGATATACAAACTGTGGATCGGTTTTAATAAACTGGAAAAAGGCTTTTAAGTCCCCTTTAAAACCCACTTTGTCTTTGATTGCAATCATTTCTTGGGTCAGCCTGGCGACTTCGTCCAGACCAATCTGATGAATTTCTTCGGCGGTTAGCGCAGTGGTCGTTGATTGACGTAACTTAAAATTATAAAACTCGACCCCATCTGGCAATGCTGACGCGCCCTGACTTTGCTCGGTCATGGTGCCAAGTTCAGACTGCAGATAGTTTCTAAGCGCCGCATAAGCGGGTTGGAACTGACTGGTTAAAGCGGTTTTAGCATCGTTTCGCAGCTGCGTTGCCTGTTCATCGGTGAGCTTGTCGGCTTTGACTAAGGCATCAATTTTACTATTGGCATCGCTCCATAATGGCGCGTCTTTGCCATCTTGCGTAAATGGCTGACCGCTCAGCAAATTATTCAGCTGTACGATCACACCTTCATAAGCAAAACGTGGCGGTCGCACGCCCATTTCTGCCGACTTTTGTGCCCGTTGCTGTAAATCGGCGATGGCTTTGGCCGCACCGCCAATACGTTTGATATAGGCCTGCATATCCGACAGATCATCCACTTTATGGAAATTCATCAACATTTGCGGCAGCATCGAATGCATGCCCCGCATTTGATTAAACCAATAATTGTGGTCACGGAACTTCGCCGCCTCGACACTACGCTGATATTGGTAAATCCATAAGTCATAGGAAGTTTTAGTTTCAGCATCCAATTTACTGTAGTCAAATTGCGCCTTGAGTTGGTCAACTGTGGTGGCTAACCATGCCAGTTCTTTGTCTTCGGCTTCGGCAGTGACATCGTCAATTTGATCGTATTTTTCTTTGCGTCCTTGCGATGTCAATTGCAACGGACTCATCTGCAACTGCTCTTCATATTTGGTTTCAAACCACTGATTTAACCGTGCCGATTCAGACTCGGTAACCTCTGGTGTCACGGCCGTATTGGCGGCGGTTTCAGCTTGCACCGGGGTCTGAACTTTTTCTGCGGCCGGCTGACAACCCGCCAACGCAGCGGCCAGACTAAGCGCTATCAATGAATATCGCACAGGGTAGATCCTTTTGATTTAACTTAAGTTAATAAAATAGAAACCACGAACCGGTTTAACTGCATCAAACCATAGTGCAGGCATAAATGCGCAAGAGCAAGGAAGTCGCCGTGTCTTTGTCGCACCACAAGCGTGATTAAACGGATCCACTTGCAGCTTTGGGGGCTGCTTGCCACACTGCTCAAAACCCGTTCAAAAATAACAAAAATAGGACTAACCATGCGCACATCCCTTTTGCTTCATTGCTGTTTACTGCTGTTGCTGAGCCAATCCGCGAATGTCCAAGCCTTTGGTGAAAAGGCCAGCCCAGCTAAAAATCCGGAACGCACCATATCGGCACCAACACGAGATCGCGGCGATGGGCCTTATAGTCGGCTAATTTTACGCGGTGGCACTTATATCAGCGGTGAAGGCGCCCCGCCACTGGGGCCGGTTGATATCGTGATTGAACAGGACAGGATTGTTGAAATTACCGCCGTCGGTAACCCAGGCGTGCCGGTATTACCGCAAAGCCGGCCCAAGGCACAGCCGGGCGATCAGGAAATGGACGTGACCGGCATGTATATTTTGCCGGGTTTTATTGATATGCACGGTCATATTGGCGGCTCTGCCAAGGCCATTCCGGCCGAATACGTATTTAAATTGTGGCTCGCCCATGGCATCACCACGGTGCGCGAGCCTGGTAGTTTTAATGGCGTCGAGTGGACCATGCGCCATGTTAAAGGCGCTGCCGAAAATCGCATCGTCGCCCCTCGCATTGTGCCTTATGTTGGCTTTGGTCAAGGCTTAAGCAAGCCGGTATTTAGTCCGGAGCAAGCGCGTAAATGGGTGCGGGACGTGAAAAAAGCCGGCGCTTCGGGCATCAAATTTTTTGGCGCGCCGCCTGCAATCATTAAAGCGGCACTAGACGAAGCCAAGCTGCAGAACTTACGCACCATGATGCACCACGCTCAGCTGAACGTGATGGGCACCAATGTGCTTGATAGCGCCCGGATGGGCCTCACCTCAATGGAGCATTGGTACGGTTTACCAGAAGCGCTGTTTACCGGTCAGGTGGTGCAAAATTATCCGCCGCATTACAATTATCAAAACGAACAAGACCGTTTTGGCGCCGCTGGCGAATTATGGAAACAAGCTGCCGCACCAGGCTCTGACAAATGGAATGCAGTGCGGGATGAATTGATTAAACTCGACTTTACTATCAACCCGACGCTCACTATTTATGAGGCCACCCGCAATGCCGAAGCGCAGCGTAATGCCAGCTGGCATCAAGACTACACCCTACCGACGCTGACTAACTTCTTTCAACCCAATCGTTATGCCCATGGCTCATTCTGGTTTGACTGGACGACTGACCAAGAAATAGCCTGGCGCGAAAACTATCGGCTTTGGATGCAGTTTTTAAATGACTATAAAAACCATGGTGGCCGCATCACCGCAGGCTCAGATGCCGGGTATATCTATAAAATTTATGGCTTTTCATATATTCAGGAATTAGAGCTGTTACGCGAAGCGGGCTTTAATCCGCTAGAAGTGGTTCAGGTTGCCACGCTTAATGGCGCACAGGCGCTGGGGCTGGCTGATGACATCGGCAGTCTGGTGCCTGGCAAAAAAGCCGATATGTTGATTGTGGCCGAAAATCCACTGGCCAATTTTAAAGTGCTCTACGGCAATGGCCACTATCAGCTGAACGCCGACAACCAACCAGAGCGTACCAAAGGCGTGCGTTACACCATTAAAGACGGTGTGGTGTATGACGCGCAGCAGCTATTAAGCGATGTGCGAATGATGGTTGAACAAGCAAAAAAGGCAGAGCAAATGACATCTGCCAAGTCTGGTGTCGCTGAAGCGCAAGCACAAAGCGACTAAAGGTTCTCTGCGGCAAAGGTGAGAGATTTCCTTTGCCGCGTATCACATTAATCGGAATGACAATTGAAATTATCGACGCCATCGTAATGTTGCAACACTCTATTGCCACAGGTGGAAATCATCAGGTTTACGGTGTTATTGCTTAGTTTTTTTAAATTTGCACCACAGATGGTTCAGTTGCGTACACAAGCCAGACAGTCGTTTTAATACTCATTGCGACAAACTTAAACCCGCAGCACGCCACGAAAACCGCGAACGGCGTAATAAGACTGCGCACCGTTGTGGTAAACAAAGACCTGGTCGTAGCGTCTGTCGCCGTATAGCGCACCGCCAAGTTTGCGGATAGACGCAGGTGTGGCAAGCCAACTAGAGGTTTTAGTGTCGAACTCACCAAGGTATTGTAGTTGTCGGTATTGCTCTTCGGTGAGCAGCGAAATACCCATCGCTGCTGCAACATCCAGTGCGCTATTTTGTGGAGGATGCTCTTTTCTGGATTCCAATCCTTCGCGATCAAAACACAAGCTGCGCCGGCCGGTTGGGCTTTGTGCGGCGCAATCTACAAACACATAGTCGCCTACATCATCCGCAAAAGTCACCACATCCGGCTCTCCACCGCTTTGTTCCATCTGTTGTAACGATCGTAGTTTGTCCGGATTGGCGATTAATTTCACCGCTACGTCGGCCCACTGTTGTGCTGGATGACGCTGCATATGGTGGGTAAAACGTTGCTCTAAAGTGGCGAGCAACGCTGTTTGGATCACTGCCCATTCTTCAGATCTGCCGACTGATATTTGCATTTTGACCTCCGTATTTTCAATGACGATTTACCTGACGCGGCCTCGAGACACAGCTTCAAACAAATTAGCAATATAACCACAAACTGTGTTCAATCTCAGTGAACTGACCATCCATTTGACGAACTTCCCGCTCAAACACCAAACCAACTTTTTCCAGCACCCGGATTGAGGCTGTATTTTGTGGAAACACTGTCGCTACCATTTTTTCCAGAGTTAACTGCTGATGCCCATAATGCAGCATCGCCTGCGCCGCTTCAGTCGCTAAGCCCCTGCCCCAGTATTCCGGCAATATCCGATAACCAAAAGCTGTTGCTGCAAATTCTGGTGCGGGTCTTAAGCCGACAGTGCCAATCACCAAGCCGCTATATTTGTCGACACAGGCAAAACGTCCCAGCCCAGCTCTATCATCAGCGCAAAAGAGCTCGCTATTGAGCACGGCATTTGCCGCGGCTAGTGAGGTTAATGGCGCTCTTGTGGTATAGCGCAGTATTTGCGGCTCAGAATTTAGCCGAAAAAACACCGCTGCATCGTCTTGATTAAAACGGCGAAACATCAACCGCTGACTGGCATGTGGCGGCGACTGAAGTGGCTGTGCTGGGGAAATCACGGGCGACTGCGTCAAGGGTTTGGCTCCGTTCAGCATGATTTAAATTTAAAAAAGACGACGATTCAGTTCACTACCGATATCGTTGCTAAGCACATACGATAGCTATCCAATAATTTTACAATAGCTTTCGCGTTCTATATCAACGACTTCCACGCTAATTGACATCTCGGCCATTAACAGTCCAGACAGCGAATCGACCACCGTTTGCGATAAAT
>JAHJNE010000624.1 GCA_018820995.1 Gammaproteobacteria bacterium
ATCACTTGCAGCTTTGACACTTCGCGGATCCGGCGCTGCACCTTTGTGACTAGCACTGGTGCCTGCCGATTCCACTTCACAGCGAAAATTTTCGGCCGCGGCCAACTGGCGAAACACGGCATGAGCAGTCGGCGAACGACAAATATTTCCAAGGCAAACAAAGAGTAATTTCATCGGCATCAATCCCTAATGGTTGTGGCGCCAGTATACGAAGTTTAAACACCGTTGACTACGCGGTTGACTACACAGTTGATTTAGCAGTTGACTGCGCGAGGATGGGATTGCAACCGATGGGCAGCGATCGAAAAAAACAAGCCTTCCAATACCAAAAAAGGGACGGCTACATTAAATTAAGCGGCAACTTTCAACGCAGCAGCGGCCGTTTTTGCTAAGCTGGCAAGAGTGTATTTTAGTCCGTCACTAAAAAAGGTGTTCAGTGCATACAGAAATTCAGCAAGTCGAACAACAGCTTAACCGGATAATTTTAGGTAAACCGCAACAAATTCGTCTGGCTCTCACCTGCTTGCTGGCCGAAGGTCATTTGTTGTTGGAGGACCTCCCTGGTATGGGCAAAACGACCCTCGCCCATGCTTTAGCTGAAAGCCTAGGCTTAAGCTATCGTCGGGTGCAATTTACCAGTGATTTATTGCCGGCTGATTTAACTGGTTTTAGTATTTTTGATACCCGCTCACAGCAATTTAGTTTTCAGCCGGGACCTGTGTTCAGTCAGGTGTTGTTGGCTGATGAGATCAACCGTGCCAGTCCAAAAACTCAAAGTGCCTTGTTAGAAGCCATGGAAGAACATCAGGTATCGATTGATGGCGAAACAAGGCCGTTGCCTGCACCTTTTTTTGTCATTGCGACCCAAAACCCGTTATTTCACAGCGGTACCAATGCACTGCCGGAATCACAGCTGGACCGATTTTTGCTCAGGCTTAGCCTGGGTTTTCCAGATCGCGATGCCGAATTACAGTTGTTACAACAAGACAGCAGCGCAAGCCAACACACTGTCGTCCCCGCGTTACTGAGCACCGAAGCATTAATCAGCTTGCAGCAGCAAATTCCGCGACAACAGATCAGCAATGAAGTGCTTGGTTATGTGCTGGATTTAGTCGGCCATAGCCGCAAACGCAGCGATATGCTGCCATTGTCTCCAAGGGCAGCCAAAGGGCTGGTTCGAGCAGCAAAAGCTTATGCGTTTTTGCAGCAACGCAGTTATGTCACAGCTGATGATATTCAGGCAGTATTTGTCGCTGTGGCCGAACACCGGTTACAACCCCGCCAGCAGCAACAATTTGCCGGCCTTGCCCAGCAATTGCTGCTGGAGACGCCATGCTTGGTATGACTTGGCAGCAGCCTAAAACCACAGTCATTCAGCGTTTGGGACTGTGGTTTCGGCATAAAATAAGACATCGAATGTGGCGGTGGCTAGCACGAAGGCAGCCAGCAGTAACGTCGTTGGAACTGCGCCAGCGTTTTTTGTTTGTCTTTCCGACCCGTTATGGTTTTGCGCTTTTGGGTTTAGTTATACTGCTCTACCTGCTCGGTACGAACTATCAGAACAATCTGATTTTGCTGCAAAGTTACTTCCTGATTGGGTTACTTGTCCTCAGTATCATGCTGAGCTTTCGTAATCTGAGCGGTTTGACCATCAGCGCCACCGCGGCTCCCGCGGTATTTCAAGGGGAAGAAATCAGCATTACACTGCAGCTGACAGAGCAACAACAGCGCCAACAAATTCTGTGGAAACTCGATGACTTCTCACTGCTATGCCCGCACTTGCCTGAAACCATTATTTTAAAACTACCAGCGACCACCCGCGGCTATCATCAGCTGTCAAGGTTTTCGGTGAGTACTGTCCACCCATTCGGCCTCATTCGCTGTTGGTGTTACCCGCAGCTGCAACAACATTTCTGGGTCTATCCGGCAGCAAAACACCAGAAAAACCACCAGCCACCTGCTGCTGATGCCGGTGAACTGCAGTGGTCGCATTTAAGTCCTTATCAGGCGGGCGATCCATTACAACGCATTGACTGGAAACGGTTAGCCCGCCAGCCGCAACAACCGGTGGTGAAAGTATTTAGCCAGGTGCTGCCCGAGCAACAACGAGTACTGACTTTACCGCCGTTAAGCGGTATGGCTCTAGAGCAGGCATTGTCAGATTTGTGTGCGCAGATTATTGACCTGAGCCAAGCGCGTCAGAGTTATGCTTTGCACTTACCAACGGAACAAATTGAATTTGGGCAAGGTCCTGACCACCGCCGTCGCTGCCTGGAGGCGTTAACTTTATGCTAATGCGTTCACACTATACCAATGCGATTCAGTTATGCTAAGTAGCCCACTACAGTTCCGATTGTGGTTAGTTCAACTGGCTTTACTCGCCCTGCTAGCCGATGCTTTCCCGATTTGGTCCCTTGCCATCTATGCCATGTTATTGTTAGCAAAGTTACCGCAACTTTTTGCTCCCCACCCCCAATCTTTAAGGCCTGCCTGGAGCTTAGCGCTGTCAAATGTGATGGCAGTGACGATTGTCGCCTCGTTATTGTTGTTTAACCTCAGCGGCGGCTTGTTACATTTGATGATTCATTTTTTGTTACTCGCCGCAATTTTGCGTTTATTGGCATTTCGCCTAAACGACTTGGCCGATTTTAGACAACTCAACTGGGTGCATTATTTCCTTATCGCTTGTTGTTTTATTCTGAACCAATCCTTGGTAATGGCATTGTTCATTTTTGCTTTGCTGTTGCTGCAACTGTCTTGTCACTATTTAGGTTTCGCGGCAGGGAATAGCAAACTACCACTGAAAAGCGTGTTTAAACTGACGCTGTTGTTTGTGCCCTTATGGCTGGCACTTTTTTTATTATTTCCGCGTTTGCCGCCCTTATGGCAATTACCCGTCAGTCAAGTCGCAACCACCGGTCTTGGTAATGAATTAAACCCTGGAAGTATTGAACAATTGGTCGAAAGCGACGAACTCGCTTTTCGGGTGGAATTTAATGATGCCAAACCACAACCCGCTGACCTCTACTGGCGAGCAAGAATTTACGATCAGTTTGACGGGCGTAGCTGGCGGATGTCTGAACGTTCAGAGCCTGGTCGCTTTGAAAAACAAAGCCTGCAATCTCAGATAATTAGTTATCGCTTAATAGCAGAACCCCATCAACAACGCCATCTGTTTAGTTTAGGTATTCCGTTACAGGTGCCGTCCGAACTTAGGGTCAATACAGCAGGACTGTTAACGACCCGACAACCGCTGAGTCAACGCAGTAGCTACAGTCTTACCAGTTCATTGTTACCCATCCCCTTGGCGGCAGAACTCAGCAAAAAACCGCCCGTAGCTGACGCCAGCACTCCGTTGCAGCCACATAAAATATCCGCACAACTAGCGCCTTACCTGGCACTACCGGATGGCAACCCAAAAACACGCGCACTGGCTACAGAACTGGCACAACAAGCTGGCACACCTCAAGAACTCGTGCAGAGCATTAGCACTTACCTACAACAAGGGTATCGCTATACGCTGACTCCGCCACCACTGAGTGGCCAACAAATTGATCAATTTTTATTTGAGACTCAAGCAGGCTTTTGTAGTCATTACGCTTCTGCCACCAGTTTTTTATTGCGAGCTGCCGGTGTGCCAAGCCGGATTGTAGGAGGCTACCTTGGAGGTGAATGGCGGGACGACGGCAGATATCTCCAGGTGCGGCAGCGTGATGCGCATGCATGGGTCGAATATTTGCAAGGTGGCCAGTGGCTGCGATTTGACCCAACACTGATGGTCGAACCTGATCGCATTAATAGCAGCCTGGATCAGCTGTTATCGGCGGCCGAATTACTCCGCTTGCAAGGCAGCTGGGCACACCGGATGGCTTGGAGTAAACGGCTGTTGCAGCAATTAGAAGATCTGGATTACTCGTGGTCGCGCTGGGTTCTTGGCTTTGATGACGACCGGCAACAAGATTTAATGACCGTTTTAAAGGACTGGATAGAACAATTGCAGCAACTGGATTGGCGTTTCTGGTTGAGTATTGTGTTGACGATACTTACGTCACCGCTGTTATGGCTTACCTTCAAGCACTGGCAACTTCGGCGACGGCAACCAATCCCCATGTGGTTACAACAGCAGTTGTTGCCATTTGGCAGCAAAGCGCCACAATTGACGATGCAGCAATTTCTACAACAATTGTTGACTCTGTATCCGGCGGCAAAAGACGCAGTGCTGGCAGTCGATGAAAGCTATCAACGATTTATATTTAGCGAGGATACAACTGCTTTGCCGCTATTAAAAAGGCAGACAAAGCAGCTGGTAAAAACATTACAAAAACAAACCAAGAGCCACGTCACCGGTTAGTTGCTGGTGGACAGGATCCGTAAGGCATTTTGCACATGTTCGGCACAATGGCGACCTAAATCGGTCAGGTAACCGCCATCTTCTTGGGTTAACAATCCTTTTCGGAACAACCTGGTAATAGCTGCCCTACTTTCATCATCAGCTGTTTTGTGTGCTTTGATGCCTTCAAGACTACTATCGAGATTAAATAAATTAAGAATGCGGATTTCAGCGTTTAATTCTGGATTAACGGGCATAGAAACTCCTTTAGATGATTGCTGTTAAACCATAGCCGGAACCATGGTTTCTGCCAGGAAAAGTGCTTAATTAAGCGCATCATCACGCCAGAACTTGGTGCCTTTGATGGTGGCCTGCAGCGCTAAACCTGTTTCAGTTAACTGATAAATCGTAATGTTATCAACAGTAATTTCACCGCCAATCGCATCACCTTTCTCTTTTGCTTTCGCAGCAGCATCCAGCTGACCGCCGAAGGCCCAACCACTTTCGACAAAACGACGAAGTGCGTCCTGGCTGTGAAAAACAAACACTAACCGGTAGTCTTTGGCTCCAAGCCCAAGCCCGACGCCCAACTCGCCCATTTTCATATAGGTGACGGCACCGTTGTTGCTGTGCACGACACCATATCCACCACCGGCACTAGCGAAAATCAGATTGATATTGGCATTGCTAAACACCGCGTAACCCGCTGCGCGTTCGATGGTGTCTGCGGCATAAGGTTTTTCGCGATACAACGTATTTAACGTATTTGCGCGCATATTTTCAATCGATTGTCGCTGTTCGGCCACAGATTTTCCCTGATGGCTGGCACAGCCGGAGAGTAGCAAGATCATACTTATCCACAAAATTGCAGTGAACTTCATCTTGATTTCCTATTTTGTTGTGAGCGCTTTGGCATCGGCGGCACTTCCACCCGTTATCGGTAAAGCTTGCATTTCGACCGGCGGATGTTGTTTAAGTTGCTGTTGCAAATAACTAATTGCAGCAGCCAATTGTGCATCATGCCCATTAAATGTAGCCAAAGGCAAGTTTTCTACCTCAAGGTCTGGGCTAACGCCGCGTCCCTCGATGATCCAACGCCCATCCATCGCATGCTGTGCGGTTTCAGCAACACGCGCGACGCCATAGTCACTCAACAAATTTCGACCCGATAACCACACACCGGCGCCGGCGGTTTGGCGCCCGATCAAGGTACCAAGGCCAAGCGTTTTGATGCCAGCGGCAAAAGTTTCGCCATCGGAATAAGTGAGTTCGTCTGTTAACACCACCAATTTGCCATTAAAGCTCTGTTGCATATTCGGATAGGCTTTGCCGCGGACCGGTTGCCAGAAGGCCCAGGCACGACGGAGTAACTTTTCAATCAGGATACTGTCAATATTGCCGCCCCGGTTGCGGCGAACATCAATAATCAATCCCGGTTTTTCCACTTCGGTATAAAAATCGCGGGCAAAACTAGCGACATCTGATGAGGTCATTGCGTTGAGGTGTAAATAACCAACTTGCTGCTGACTTTCTGCCCTGACAAGTTTTTTATTGTTTTGTACCCAATCACTGTAACGAAGCGCGGTGTCTTGTTGCGGGCTGATCGCTTCGACCACAGTTTGCAACAGCTTTCCTTGTCGCTTCAGACTTAACAGCACTTGTTTGCCTTGTTGTTGCAACAAGGCCTGATGATAAGAGCCTATATCCGTCACATTGTGGCCGTTGATCGCGACAATTTGATCGCCAGCTTTGGCATCCACACCGGCTTTAGCCAAAGGCGCGGCTAGTAGTGGCAAATCAGCATCAGTTTGGTAAATCTGTTGAATAAAGACTGCGTTATCAGCGAAACGTAGTTCAGCGCCTAAGGTCGCTTGCTGCCCCGCTTCGGTCGATTTCGCAAAGTCGCTGCCACGAACCTGTGAATGGAGGGCATCAAGCTCTCCCATCATCTGGCTAAAAATATCGTCCAGTTCATAGCGATCGCGAACCCGATTGAGTAACGGTTGAAAGCGTTTTTTGCTGGCTTGCCAGTCGACACCACGCATCTTGGGGTCAAACAATGAATCGCGATGCATGATCCAGGCATCATTAAACATTTGCTGCCATTCCGCCGCTGGGTTTAACGACAAACTTAAATCATCAGTGCCGAAAGCTTTACCTTGTAAATTGTCCGGGGCCTTTGCCGTTGCATCTAATAACAATAATTCCATCGGTTCCGAGCCAGGCTTTTTACTCAGCAGCAATTGTTTGCCATCGTGACTCAGGGAAAAGTCAGCCACTTGGCCGCTAAAAGTGGCAAGGTCTGGTTTTAGCGCATTTATCGCCACTGTTTTTAAAGTGCCAATTTGCGCCCCAGCAGCATAATCCAATAAAAATAAAAACTTGTCGTTCAGTTCCAGCTTGCTGTAATTGCCTGCAGGAACTGGGATCGGGAACAACGGGCCCGGAAGCTTTGCCAGTGGTAGTACTGTAAACATGTCTGGTTTAGCCGGACCTTTGTGATCCGTTGAACTCCCGGACGGTTCAGCAGGAGTCAGTTCAGTCGGCGCTAAAAACGGCTGGCTGGCGCCTTGCGTTAATGCCAGTGCATAGACTTGTGTTCTTTTGTCAAAGGCTGGCCCCATATTACGATCACCCCAGGGTGACGCTGGATTGGCGTCAAATTGACGCTGTGACAGGAAATATAACCAGTTGCCATCCGGACTGAATGCCGGGCTGTATGACAGATAATTTTCAGTCGTGAGGAGTTGGCTTTGTTTGGATTTTAATTGATACAACACCACTTGCGAACGCGCACGGTCTTTGTGTTCAAAGGTGAAGGCCAACTGCTGACTATCACCCGACCACACCACCTGTTCATATGGCGATAAACCCGAGCCATCGCGGTAAATCAGCTGATTGCTGCCGGAACTTAGCTCCAACAACCATAAGTTACCGTCTTTGTCATCATGTGCCAGGTAACGACCGTCCGGAGACGGATATAATCCCCAGCGAAAAGTGTGGCCGTCTTTGGTCAACTGGCGTGCCTCTGCCCGGCCATCTGCCTGAAAACGCCAAATTTCGTTTTCGCCGGATTGGTCGTTAATTGCATAGACGAATTTTCCATCCGGGCTTAGCACTGCGCTGCGCGAACGACTCTGCTCAGGTGTCGCAATAGTTACAGCGCGTCGCGACGGTTTACTCAGCACGGCGAGTTGACCGCGTACGGTCGCAACCACTTTGTCAGATTTTGCTGCCAAACTGGCAGAAGTCAGATAAGTCAGCGGCTTTTCAAGAAAACGCGGCCGCTGATAAGGTGCATCAGAACGAAGCGTAAGTTGTAGCTTTTGTGTTTTTGTCGAAGCTAAATCAAGTTGGTAAACATCAGCGCCGAGTTGATAAACCGCGTTGTCACCATCGACCCGAAAACTACGGAGCTGGAATTCTTGCTCCTGGGTCACTGGTTTACCGGCAGAGCCATCAAGCTCAAACTGCCATATATTAGCGTTACCGGAGGCATCGCTAATCAGTAAAATTTTATCTCGCCACAGTTGCACTTGTCGCACAGAACCAAGATGCTCAGCAGCCAACCGGGTTGCTTCCGTTTTACTTCCCAAGCGGTAACGCCAGAGTTGGCCACTGGCACCACCCCGATACACTTTCGCGTTATCACCGGTGAGTTGCAGACCATAACGAATGAAATACACATACTCGCCTTTGGCATCAATCACCCCTTCTACGGCATCCGCTAAAGGCAAGGTTTCCCCGCGTAGCGAGATTGGATCAATGGTTTTCAGCAGCCAACGATTGGCGGGACCAATTTGATGATCGGTACTGTAGAGTATTTTTCCATCATTGGTCCAACCCTGTACTTTGATACGGCTGTTTTCAAAAGTGACGCGCTTTGGTAAACCACCTTCTTTGCTCAGTACATAAACTTCAGTGACGCCGTCGTAATTGGCTTGGTAGGCGAGCCACTGGCCATCTTTAGACCACTGAGCATTTATTTCTTCGGCAGGATGAGTCGTCAGGCGCTGCGCTGGCATCGTACTCCCCAACTGCTGTAACCACAGATCACCTTCTGCCGTAAACACCAGCTGATCCTGATGCAAAGCAGGAGCACGGTAATAACCTTGCTGTTGCACAGCCAGCGCCGAAAAAGTACTGAGTGTACTGGCCACAATCAACGACAAACGAAACTTAGGCATTTTTAGGATCCAAAGAAACAGAAAAGTGCTTCAACATATCGAAGCGCTGACCATTCCTCCAGCAATCCGATGGAAAAACTCGGCCAACTGTAATTTTTTAGCGTTAAATCTGTGTTGTGATCAAGGAAAATCCTTGGTATCAAAACTCGGATGACAAACTATGGATAAAAAAAGGGCCGCTACTGCGACCCTAAAAGGTTGGAAACTGTTTTAATGACCTACGGTTTGTAGAACCCGTTGCAGATTGCCGACAGTGCTAAAACAAAGGTTTAAAAGCCTGATCTCAAA
The DNA here is from genome assembly GCA_018820995.1 of Gammaproteobacteria bacterium. Lineage (GTDB taxonomy): Bacteria > Pseudomonadota > Gammaproteobacteria > Enterobacterales > Alteromonadaceae > Pararheinheimera. The sequence continues at coordinate 8,806 of JAHJNE010000624.1, forward strand.
GCGGCGATCCGTTTTTCTAGCGGCGGGTGACTCATAAATAATTCAGACGCTGCTGGTTTGTTGGCAATACCAAAAGCCATCATCGATCCTTCTAATTGGCTCTCATGGTTATTACGTAGCCGCTCAAGCGCTGCAATCATTTTATTGGCACCCACTAATTTTGCGGCGCCAGCGTCCGCACTGTATTCACGTTTACGTGAGAACCACATCACAATGATGCTCGCCAACACGCCAAAAATCATTTCCAGCACAAACACGATTGCCATGTAAGCAAAACCGCCCTGGCCTGACTC
>JAHJNE010000625.1 GCA_018820995.1 Gammaproteobacteria bacterium
ACAATTGCTGCGGCAATCGCATTACGTTCAGCACAAATAGTCCCGCCATAGGAGGCGTTTTCAACGTTACAACCGGTATAAATTTTGCCACTGCCAGCCTGAATGGCGACACCAACCGGAAAATGACTGTAGGGGGCGTAGGCTTGCTCAGAGGCAGCACGGGCTTGTTGTTGCAGTAAAGCCCAATCAATTGATGTGTTCATCAAGTGAAAACTCATAGTGACCATGGGCAGCCTGTTATGCCCTGAATCGGCAACAGAATCAAGATCAGACCTGCTGTTATTGCAGAAATTGCTAATATTTTGTGGCAATTTCAGTTTTCACTGCAACATTTACACTGCTGGACGGCTAAAAACCCAGCAGTCACTAATTCAAATTTAGGGCTCTAGGCGGCAACTGCCTTTGGTGTGGCGCGTTGACTGAATAACCAGACGGTTGCAAATAACCAACAAGCAGACAGCGGAACTAACCAAAATGCAGTACCAATACCGGCACTATTTGCCCAGAGCCCAGTCCCTAAACCAGCTACCTGGCATCCGAGTGAACCACCAATATTAGATAACCCCGACAGCACAGCGCCATTTTGTGGATCTAAATCCATCGCCGTGGCCAACAATAAAGGGAACAAACCGCCGAGCCCCAGTCCTAACAGAAAATTACCACTACCGAGCAGTAGGGTGCTGTCGGCTAATTTAAGTAATAAAGCACCGACCAACATGCAAGTGGCGAGTATTCGCAATAAATGCCGCGCGCCAAATACCGGAATTAACCAGGAAAAACATAAGCGGCTAATCACCATACCGCCGGTAAACCAGGCGAACACCAGCCGGGCTTGTTCGGTCGGATATTGCAAGGCGCTATTGGCATAACTGACGAACCAGTTGCCGTTACCCCACTCCACCGCACCATAACCAAACATCGCCAGCACTAAAGCTACAAAAGCCGGCTGTTTCAGTACTGCGGTATATGAAAGGCTTTTGCGTGGAGGCTCAACCTGTGCCGGCCCAGCTTTGATGGCTCGGGCAATCACCAACGCATAAGCGGCAAGCCCCACTAATAACGCGGCGAGTAAGCGCAACGGCCAGCGCCAATCATCTTGCCACCAATACATCATCACCACTAGAAACGGCGCCGCCAAAGTACCGAGACTGAACATAAAATCCATCAATCCCATCATTTGCGCCCTTTTATTGGCATGCAAACGCGCAATAAGGGTATGACCAATGGTAAACATCACCGAACAAAACAAACCAAATAGATAAATGCCAATCAGCAGCTGTGTCACACTGGTCACCAGCGACAACGCAGTCAGTAACAAAGTTTCAGCCAGTGCCAATCCTGCAAACAGCTTTAGAAAATTGAATTTTTGAACGTATTTCCCCCCCAGGTAAGCACCAGAAACAGTCCCCAGCGCCATCACCAAAAAAAACCAACCACTTTGAGCGGAAGTCATCTGCAGCGATTTAGCTAAATCAGGCAGTAACACTCCCCATAAAATGATCAGGATCCCCAATAAAAAAAATCCTGAAAAAATTAAGGCGGTGGGATGGAAGCGGGACATAACTCAAACTCACTTTTGGTAATTAAATTACATTATACCCGATCATTTCAGCAAAGTAAGCGCTTAACAGTCGTGCAATTCTGAAATAAAATTACATTTCAAGCAAAATCACGACCACAGCTTGCGGTGGTTTGAAACAGTCTGAGTTTTTAAACTGAACAATCGACCAGCACAAAAGCATCCGCATCTAAGGCCGCAGGGAACTGCCGCCGGTATTGTTGCAAATCACCCAGTCGCAGCACAGCAGTTAGCACGCCAACCTGTCCACTTGGCAACGTAGCCAATGGCTCTCCCTGATAATCCAGCACCACCGAATCACCGCTGTAACTAAACTGATTGCCGTCCAATCCAACACGATTACAACCAAGTACAAACGCCTGATTCTCCATCGCCCTGGCGGCCAATAAAGTGGACCACACCCGACGCCGCGGCTCTGGCCAATTTGCAACATAAATAAGTGCGTCGTAGTCATCCTGATTGCGGGCAAATACCGGAAAGCGCAAGTCATAACAGATTTGCAAATTCAGACGGAACCCTTTGTATAACACCACATGGCGCGACACACCTGCCGCATAATGTTGGTGTTCGCCAGCCATCCGGAATAAGTGTTTTTTATCATAGTGATCAATATGACCATCAGGGTGCACAAATAGAAGCCGGTTTACCACTCCCCGTTCGGTCATTATTGCAAGCGATCCGGTAATCGCGAACTGGTAAAACTGCGCCTGTTGCTGCATCCATTGCACCGTTGGCCCTGTCATCGGCTCGGCAATTTGCATGCTTTGCATCGAAAAACCACTATTGAACATTTCCGGCAGCACAACTAAATCGATATCCCGCAATTGCTCAAAACACTGCGCAAAATAGTGGCAGTTCGCCTTCGCATCTTGCCACACCAGTTCAGATTGGATCATTGCAACTTTAAGTTCTGTCATCATGGCGTTAACCGATTTAAACGCTCAGCTGCTTGCTCCAGCGTTGCTTGTTGTTTTGCAAAACATAACCTTACGATTTTACTGTCTTGCTCCTGACGAGAAAATACCGACATCGGTATCGCTGCGACACCATGTTGTTTAGTCAGCCAATGGCAAAACTCCACATCATTTAAGGTGCTTACTGCACTGTAATCAACCAGCTGAAAGTACGTGCCCTGACAAGGTAATAATCGCAAAGCGCTTGGCTGCAATAAATGGGCAAACAGGTCACGTTTTTCCTGATAAAAATCAGCTAAATCAACAACCAATTGCGGCTCATGCTCCAGCACCTTGGCAATTGCAAATTGTGCCGGTGTAAAACTAGAGAAAGTCACGTACTGATGGATCTTCCGAAATTCCAGACTTAAGTTGGCAGGCGCAATGCAATATCCAAGTTTCCAACCCGTGACATGAAAAGTTTTACCAAATGAACTGATGACAAAAGTACGGTCCAATAAAGCGGCTTGCTGATGCGCACTGAGTCTATTGGCATGATCAAATACGATATGCTCATACACTTCGTCGCTGATACAAAACAACCCGTGTCGTTGCACTAAATCAGCCAATGCCCGCCAATCAGCAGCGCTGAACACCATCCCCGTCGGATTATGTGGGCTATTGACGATGATCAATCTGGTTTGCTCGGTGACGCGCCGATTCACCGCTTGCCAGTCAATATGATACTCAGGTGCTGCCAATTGAATATGAATCGTTTTACCGCCCGCAAGCTCAACTGCTGGCTGATAACTGTCGTAAGCCGGATCAAAAACAATCACTTCGTCACCAGGCCTGACGACAGCTTGTATTGCGACAAATAGCGCCTCGGTCGCACCGGAGGTCACGGTCACTTCGGTATCAGCATCAATCTGCCGGCCATAACATCGCGCGGTCAAGGCCGCTATTTGTTGGCGGAGCACGGCCACTCCAGTCATTGGTGCATATTGGTTATTGCCAGCGAAGATTTGACGTTGAATTTCATCCAACAACAGAGGAGATGCTGAAAAATCAGGAAAACCCTGAGATAAATTAATGGCTTGATGCTCAGCCGCTAACTGCGACATCTGCGTAAAAATTGTGGTCCCAACCCAGGGTAATTTACTGCGCAGTTCCATAAAGCTCCTAGCTGATTGGATTTTTACTGGCGGATAACGACGATGCTAGCACTTTTTATGGCAAATCTGACTAGGAAACAAACAAAAAACGACTTGGCCGCGGCGGTCTGACGGTGCTATCATTCAGACAGTTTCACGTATAGACGTCTAAACATAAAGATGAACGCAACAACCAATCACCAGCTCAATCCCTACGCCATCCAATTATGTACTTTAAGCCGCTGGATCAGCGCCAAACAATGGGCGCCCGCCGGTAGTGGCAATTTTTCCATTCGTAGTGCAGAACAAAGTTGCCTGATGACGACTAAAGGCAAAGACAAAGGTGAACTGAGTCCACACGACTTAGTACAAATCAATTGGCGGAATAGCGAAACCGAATTTTCTGCTACGGTCGCTGACAGCGTATTGTTACATGTGGCCTTGTACCAGACTCTTTCACAAGCCAAAGTTATCTTACAAACACAGTCCGTGGCGGCAAATGTCTGGTCACGTTTGATCGAAGCAAACAACTACCTTTTCAGCGGTTATGAGCTGCAATCAGTGATTACCAATCAGCTTAACCAAGGCCAGTGCTGCAATCTGGTCATTATCGACGCCAATCAGTCCCCAGCGCAGCAAGCGGCTGAAGTGATACGCCGTGCCGATGAACTGACCAGCGCCCTGTTAATCCGTGGTCATGGATTGTATGTCTGGGGTAACAGCCTGGAACAAACTAAACAACAGCTTGAAGCCTGGGAATTTTTAATCAATTGTGAGTTAGAAAGCATGAAAATCAACGGCTTGCGTCAATCTAGCTGACAAGCACAGCGGATGAGAATTCTATCCATTCAGTCCGAAACTTACACGAGGTCGACACGTCGCAACAGCCTATTATCAGACATAGATTAAAAGCAATCCATTCGCTTGGAACTTGCATCCAAATGCACCATGACAGTGCAACCTTGTGCTACTAACGGGCACAAGCATTGTGCAAGATAAAAATATATTTATGTTTTTCAATCAGTTAACAAGTGGCTTGGCAATTGCTCGGTTAAGGGATCAAACCGAGCACGGAGCATTCCAAAATGCCAGTTCATACCCCGTTGCGCGGCCTACGTTGTTTCTGCGTTGCCGCCGAATGTTTAAGTTTTAAAGAAACCGCTAGTCAGCTTTATCTGACGCCTTCAGCCGTTAGCCATCAAATCAAACAATTAGAAGAAGGTCTGGGCATGAGTTTGTTCGAGAGACAAACTCGAGCGGTCATTTTGACAGCCGAAGGCCGTCGTTTTTATCAAGCTATTAACCCACTGATGCAGGGTTTGTCGGCGACCGTCGCCGAATTTTGCCAGACCAAACGCGAACAGGTCGTGAGTATTACCCTGCCTGAGTTTTTTGCCAGCGAGTTTTTTGTGCCAAGATTAGTTGGTTGGTCGGCGCAACATCCGGCGATTAATTTGCGCCTGGAAACGGTGAAATCACGTCAGGAAGTAACAAAACATACCGATTTACAAATCATATTGGCCAGTAGTAAACCGACAGATAAAAAGTCACACCAGTTATTTCCGATTAGCTATGTCCCGGCATGTAGTGCTGATTGGTACCAACGGTTGATGGTCGACCCGCTAGAACTACCTGCTCTGGAATCAGTGCCACTGATCGTGCACCAGGCCCGCCCCTGGTGTTGGCATCAGTGGGCCGACCAGGCTGGCTACGAAGATTTCAGACCCAAACAAATTATCCAACTCGACAGCATGTTTAGTGTCGCCCGCGCTGCGCAACAGGGGTTAGGCGTGGCTCTGATCCCATTGCCTATCAGTCAGGCCTGGTTTGACAGCGGCAGTCTGGTCAGATTATTTAATGAAGAGTTACTCACGCGTGACCACTATTATTTAGTACAACATGATAGCAGCGAAGGCAGGCCGGAAATTCAATTATTGATCGACTGGGTACTGGCACGATTTTGTACAAATAACGACAGTTGAATCAGATTCAGCTGTCGGGTGTAATTTTCTCGTTTGTCAGGCGAAGGTCAAATTCACTAAAGTTGGCACAACGGCAATCAATTGGATTGCTGTGTACCAACCGGGAGTTCGACCATGAAAACACGTCATACCTTATGGGCCACCTCTTTGTTGTTGGCCAGCTTCGCCAGTATCGCTGGCAGCAATGGTTATAAAATGGTGGTGATTGAAGAAGATCTGATTGCAGGAGCCATCAGTGCAGGCAATCTTAGCAGCGTCTTAGCCGATTCTGCAGTGGTAAAAGCTGACGACGTATTTGCCCGTCAAATGAGCCTTTGTGTCGCTTATGCCAAAACTGAGCGATTCGATTTGGCGGCTGAAGCCTGTAATAAAGCCGTCATCGTTAGCCGTCAAAATGCGACACGCCCCACTGAGAATGTTCGTACGCTGAAATCATACGCCTACAGTAATCGTGGCGTTTCTAAAATACTAATTGGCGACAACATTGGCGCCCTGGCAGACTTTCAGCGGGCTGATGACATAGAAAGTAGCGCCGTCAGCCAGCACAACCTCAACAAACTGGTTATGCAGCTAAATGGACCTATGGCGACTCGCACTGCAATGCTTAGCAACAGCGCGCCGGAATAATCGCCGATGCCAAGCCGCATTAAAATGAGTGTCAAAAAAACCATCAGTGGGACAGCTTAAGCTAGCTGTGGCCTCTGATGGTTCATTACCCCACTTCAGGAGCCCGTGATGAAGAGTTTCAATAGCATATTACCTAGTCAAACCAGCAACATACATTCGTTGCTTGAACACTGTTTACAATCTCTGCAGGATAGCTGGTCTTTCTATCGAGATCTTGCTGTCAGTCAATGGGACCTCGATGATGACGTATAGCCTTGTACTGATTGAGTAGACCCGCGTTTGGTGCGGGTTTTACTATCGCTGCTTTTCCGCAATAAATACCGCTTCATCCATCTTTACATGGCATAATAGCCCCCGTTAAAAATTCTTGTGGGTGACCAACATGCGTGTATGTGGCGTTGATATAAAAGGCAGTGAAATCATTTTATGTTTAATGGAAATGGAAGATGGCCTGTTTGATTTACCAGACTGCCGCCAGGTTCGTTTCCCGTTGTTAAAAGATCAAGATACTGAACAAATGCGTAAGTTCCAGTTCTCGATGGCCAAACTGGCTGAAGACTACAAAATTAGTAAGTTCGTCATTCGCGAACGAGCACAAAAAGGTAAATTTGCGGGTTCAGCCATTGGTTTCAAAATTGAAGCCGCATTGCAGTTAATTACCAGTGTCGATACCGTCATTTGTACGAATGCGGCCATTAAAGACAAACTGGCGACTCATCCAATTCCAGTAGTGTTTAAAGATACCGGCCTCAAAGCTTTTCAGGAAACAGCTTTTACCACGGCCTACGCTTACTTAATTCACTAAGCAAAACTGTGACTGTTGCTGCTTTTCGAAAGACCGATAACTCACAGCAAGTACGTTTTAAGACAAAAAACCCCCGCCTAAGCGGGGATTTTTTTATCACTTACACCAGCCTATTGCGGGTCTTTTTTCAGCCGGTATTTATCAAACCAATACACAATATAAGCGGGTTTAGCCATCATATTGCTTGGTCTGGCATGGATTGAATGTGACGCTCCAGGGATCCTTACCATCGCAGTATCAACTCCACGAAGTTGTAATGCTTGGTAGAACTGTTCAGTTTCTGAAATCGGAGTCCGATGATCGGACTCACCAGTCATCAACATCGTCGGCGTTTTCACATTGCCAACATAACTAATTGGTGAATGTTTAAGATAGTGCTCAGGTTTCTCCCAAGGCATGCCCGGAAACCAATACTGGCTAAAATAGTTATACATATCAGCATTCAACACGAAACTGAACCAATTGATCACTGGATTAACAGCTACAGCAGCTTTAAAGCGATCAGTATGGCCAACTATCCAACTGGTTAGCAAACCACCACCGCTACCGCCGGTAACAAAGAGTTGCTCCGGGGCAATAAATCCCTTGGCAACAGTCGCATCGACCGCATCCATCAAGTCGTTATAATCCTGACTTGGAAAGTTGTGATGGATCAGATTGGCAAACTCCATTCCATAGCTCGTGCTACCACGCGGATTTGTGTAGAGCACGACATAACCCTGTGCCGCCATCAGCTGCAATTCCATAGTAAACATCGGACCATAAGCTGTATGGGGTCCGCCATGGATTTCTAGTATCAGTGGATATTTTTTCGCGGGATCAAATTTAGGCGGATAAATGAGCCAGCTTTGCAGCTTGCGTTGATCAACGGTCGATTCAACCCAGAACTCTTCCACTTTACCAATATCGCGTGCTAATTGTAGATCTTCATTCAAAGCAGTCAGCACTGATGCTTTGCCATTTTGCCAAAGACCAAGTTCTGCTGGTGCCTGGCTCGACATCTGGGTAAACGCAATTTTGTCATTATCAGATACGCTAAAACTCCCGCCGGTGTAGGGGCGACTGTATGACCCTCCTCCAACTTTTTCCAGCAGGACTTTCGCTTTACCGGTTAACGGCTGCCAGGCAATCTTGCCCTGCCCTTGGTCATCGTATTGAATATAGAGCGCGTCACCGTCTGCATCCCATTGAAAGCTATCAATACTGCGATCCAGCTCAGCAGTTAAGCTCTTGACCTTACCGGAGCTCAAGTTCTTTACGTACAACTGATTGGCTTGATGGGCTAGCTTTTTATCGTCATAACCCAGATAGGCTAACCATTTGCCATCGCCAGATAAAGCGGGTGACTGATCAGGACCAAAACGATCAGTAATTTGCTTCAGCTTTTTGTCTGCCAATGTAAGGAAATAGATATCACTATTCTGTGCTTGCGCTCTTTTATCATCTTGGCGATTGGCAGAAAAGTAAAAACCCTTGGCATCTGCTTGCCAGCTAATTTCACCACCATGGTCAAAATTACCGGTAGTTAACTGTATCGGCGTCCCACCATCGGCTGCCATCAGATAAATATGACGATAACCGGCCGGTAAATACCCTCGCCCATCCGATCTGTATTGCATGCTATCAATATAAACCGGGGCTTTGGCCCAGTCGTTTTGCTCAGGCTTGCCAGGCAAAGTTACCGGACTTTTTGGCTTCGTGGGCGTAAACATAGAAAACGCTAGCCATTTTCCATCCGGCGACCAGCTGATGTCACTCGCAGGGAAAGGCAAATGGCTAATTTGAGCGCTTTCGCCACTGTCTAACCAACGCATATGGATCTGTGGCTTGCCTGAAGCAGATGATACAAATAGCAGTTTTTTACCATCAGGCGACCACTGCGGTGCACTAATATCTGCTTGCTCAGCAACTAATGGCCGTAGTTGGCCTGTTTTAGCATGGCTGAGCCATAACGAACCCACCCTTTTATCTTGAACTTGATCAAAGCGATTACGCACAAACACAATTTCGCTGCCGTCGCGACTAATTTGGGGCTGAGACACAAACTCCAGCTGAAAAACGTCTTCATATTGAAGCGGCTGATTAGCACTGATACTCAAGCTGATCGTAGACAGCGTCGTTAACAGTAAACCCTGCATAATTCGATTCACGTGTTGTTTCTCTATATATTTAAATTGAATCGATACTAGGCGGCTGACTTAGGCTCTGGCTAGCTTGTTGCGGTTAACACATAGATTATTAAGGTGAGCGCGAAAGTCGATCAAGCTGGCTACAATAGACAAACAATTCTTTTCTTTACCATGTATGACATCTTTCAATTGCTATGCGAAAACATTTATTTGTCAGCCGATTGGTACGTTATTGAACGCGTAAAATGAAGTATTTAAACAATTTTTGATATAGGCACTGTAATTTCAGATCTCTTCCCCAACAAAAAAGGCCGTCAGGATGAGACTGACCCAGTCAACCGCAGCGAGCTGATGCGTAAACACATCTTTTAAACGCATAAAGCAAAAAGGCTCGCTCATTGAGTGGGCCTTCGTGACGTATTGGGAGCCTTGATATCCTTCGCATAGCTGGGGAGTGCTCAGCTGACTGACTCTAGTTGCTGTAAACCGCTAGGGTCTAAATACAAAAACCCCGCTCACT
>JAHJNE010000626.1 GCA_018820995.1 Gammaproteobacteria bacterium
CGGATCGTCGCCTTCACCTTTGTTCAGCACTTTATGCGCTACCCGAAATAACGTGTCGTTAATCAAGGTCGATTTACCAGAGCCGGAGACGCCGGTGATACAGGTCATCACGCCAAACGGAATGGTCAGATCAACATTTTTTAGATTGTTTCCGGTCGCGCCTAGCACCTTTAATTCTTTGCCTTTTTTGCCGACATGACGTTTATCCGGAATGGCAATTTTACGTTTACCGGACAAATACTGGCCAGTCAGTGAATCTTCGGCCGCTTCAATATCGGCCAAAGTGCCTTGTGCCACCACATAACCACCGTGTACACCGGCGCCGGGGCCAATGTCGATAATATGGTCGGCCAGGCGCACTGCGTCTTCGTCGTGTTCAACCACAATCACGGTGTTGCCTAAATTGCGCAGGTGCGTCAGCGTGCCCAGTAGACGGTCGTTGTCACGCTGGTGCAGGCCAATTGAAGGCTCGTCCAATACATACATCACGCCAACTAAACCAGCACCAATCTGACTGGCCAAGCGAATACGCTGCGCTTCACCACCGGACAAGGTCTCGGCGCTGCGTGATAAATTCAGATAATTCAGCCCGACATTGACTAAAAACATCAGCCGATCCTGAATTTCTTTCAGGATTTTTTCAGCAATTTGCGCGCGCTGGCCGGTTAGGCTGAGTTTGGTGAAATACTGGTGGCAATCGCCAATTGATAATTCAACAATTTGCGGCAAGGTGGTTTTGCCAATAAATACATGACGCGCTTCTTCGCGCAAACGCGAGCCATCGCACATCGGGCAACATTGACTTGCCAGGTATTTTGACAATTCTTCGCGTACCGCATTGGATTCGGTGTCGTGGTAACGCCGCTCCATATTCGGCAAAATACCTTCAAACGGATGTTTGCGTAGTACAATGTCGCCGCGATCATTGAGGTATTTAAACTCGATTTCTTTGCGGCCGCTGCCGGTTAAGATCGCTTGTTGATGTTCTTTTTTCAGGCTGGAAAAAGGTGCGTCGACGTCAAAGCCGTAGTGCTCGGCCAGCGATTTCAGCATTTGGAAATAATAGAAATTGCGTTTATCCCAGCCACGAATAGCACCAGCGGATAAACTTAGATCGCTACTGACAATCACTTTATTGGCATCAAAATATTGTTTTACGCCGAGGCCATCACAAGCCTGACAGGCACCGGCCGGGTTGTTAAACGAAAACAACCGTGGTTCCAGTTCTGCCATGGAGTAGCCACAGGTCGGGCAAGCGAAGTTGGCGGAGAAAATCAGCTCTTCGGCTTTGTCATCGTCCATCGACGCGACTTTGGCGATACCACCCGAAAGCTCCAGCGCCGTTTCAAAGCTTTCGGCCAAACGCTGTTTAATGTCGTCGCGGACTTTAATCCGGTCGATCACCACTTCAATGGTGTGTTTTTTGTGCAAATCGAGTTTTGGCGGATCAGATAAATCGCAGATTTCGCCATTAATACGGGCACGGATATAACCCTGCGCCGCTAAGGTTTCCAGCGTTTTAACGTGTTCACCTTTGCGCTCCTGCACCACCGGCGCCAGCACCATCAGTTTCGAGCCTTCCGGGAAGGCAATAACTTTATCGACCATCTCGCTGATGGTTTGCGCCGCTAAGGGTAAATCATGGGTCGGACAACGCGGCTCGCCAACGCGGGCGAATAATAACCGCAGATAATCGTAAATTTCAGTGATAGTGCCGACCGTTGAACGTGGATTGTGTGACGTCGACTTTTGCTCAATTGAAATGGCCGGTGATAAACCTTCAATATGATCAACATCCGGTTTTTCCATCAAACTTAAAAACTGCCGCGCATACGCCGAAAGGGATTCGACATAACGGCGCTGACCTTCAGCGTACAAAGTATCAAAGGCCAAAGACGACTTGCCGGAGCCGGACAAACCGGTGATTACAATGAGTTTGTCGCGCGGGATTTGCAGCGAAATATTTTTTAAGTTGTGGGTGCGGGCACCGCGGATATCAATTTTGTCCATAACAGTCTCTGTGGCCTGCGATCAGCAGGGCGACGGAACAACAGGCGGCTAATGCCACGGTTTTTGGAATGCTTGGTTTTATAAAGCGTGAAGCCAGTATGACAGCTGTCGGCGTTCAGATCAGTGGCTGACACCGATTATTCATTTGTGATCGGTATTCTGAATCAATGAACAAGGCCGCAACTTGGCTGCTTCAGTTAAATACTGTATATAAACACATATCATTTGGCAAGGTCACAGCGACAGCCACTCATCAGCTAGTTTCACTACTGAACCATTCATCGAGATGCGAGCGAGGTTGGTTGCGTTCACTGGCGTACCCGACTAATCTGACATAACCTCGCCGATTATCTGTCCGGCTCTGATGACTGCAGAACAAATTTATAGTTTAGGTATGGCCCAGATTGGCTTGGTGTTTTTCCTTGCCAGTTTTCGTATTCAATTGCAGGCGCAGCATCGGCAAAGTCTGCAGTTGTTGCAAGCGTTGTTCTTTTTTGATTCCGTTAGTTGGGTGCTTTATGTCTGGCCGGAACAAGCATTTGTACTTGCGTTGTCGAGTGTCGCCTCAGCCATAAATACCTGGTTAGTATTGGCATTTGCCATTCGTCGTGCTGGTTTGGTCGTGAAATGGCCCCTCCTGATCGCAGGCATGCTGATCCACAGCGCTTATTACAGTTATTACACCTTTCTCGGCTGGCAGTCTTTTGCGATGCATGGTCAAACAATCTTCACACTGCTGGCGATAGGTCCGGTCTGTTGGTTATTCTGGTTTAAAAAACAACCTCGCACATTTTCTGACCAGTTGTATGTTGGTGCGATGCTCGTTTGGTTAATTGTGTGTCTCAGCCGTACATTGTTATTGCTATTCGCTCCGGAGTTATTGCTTTCCAGCTTGTTAGTTTCGCAGGTGATTTGGCCTGGCGTGATGGTGGCGTATGGCATTTTTGCCATCACCAGTTACATGGAAGAAACCGAATTGCGGCTCAAAGGCGAGGCGCTGCACGACCCACTCACCGGCTTATTAAATCGCCGTGGTATGCTTGAGACCATCCGTACTTGTCTGTCTTACTTACAACGTAAACAACACCCTGCAGCTTTACTGATGATAGATTTGGACTATTTTAAGAAAATTAATGACTCACTCGGCCATGATGTCGGAGATTTGGTGCTGGTTGAAGTGGCTGAAGTGATGGCATTACAGTTACGGGAAAGTGATGTATTGGCACGTTTTGGTGGTGAGGAGTTTTTGCTGTTTTTGCCACAGATTTCCGAAGAGCAATCGAAAATAGTCGCAGAGCGTTTGTTAGCAGCAGTCAGCCAACTGGACTTGCCGGTCTTGAAACCCAGCGCCCAACAATTATCGATTAGTGTCGGGATAGCCCACTTTTGCAATCAATATGATTTTGCTACTCAGCTCAAACGTGCCGATCAGGCGCTATATAAAGCAAAAGATTTAGGCCGCTGCCGGATTGAAGTCGCCGCTGATTGAATTGCCGCCCATCGTTTCGTTCTGGCATACCTGTGCTGAAACTGCTGTGTTACAATGCCGCCCTTTGTCGTCGGCCGGACTTCGGGGTCTCTCGCTAAATCCTGTAGCAAACGGCGTTTTCATTTCGAGAATTTTTGATGCAACATTTAACAGCACTGGAACGGCGCACCGCCATCTCGTTGGCGCTGGTGTTTGCTTTTCGGATGTTAGGCTTATTTATGCTCATTCCGGTGTTTGCCATTTACGGCAAAGACTTGATTGGCTTTTCTCCGCTGTGGATTGGTCTCGCTATTGGTGCCTATGGTTTAACCCAAGCAATTTTACAAATTCCGATGGGCTGGTTATCTGACCGCTGGGGTCGCCACCAGGTGATGTTGCTGGGACTGACGTTTTTTGCGATTGGTTCGGTCGTTTCAGCGTTGGCTGATTCAGTTTATATGGTCACTTTTGGCCGGGTACTGCAAGGTATGGGCGCTATTTCCGGTGCAGTACTGGCACTAGCTGCAGACATAACCCGCGAAGAGCAAAGGCCCAAAGTGATGGCCGTCATTGGCATGACCATCGGTTTGTCGTTTGCGGTGGCGATGGTGGCCGGCCCGCTAATTGCGGCGGCGGCCGGGCTTTCGGGTATTTTCTGGTTTACCGCCGTGCTGGCAGTGATTGGTCTATTGATTGTCAGCTTTTTGGTGCCTAAAGCGGTGAATCAGGCACATGACAGCGAAGCGTTGGCCAAGCCAGGTTTTATTATTGATTTATTTAAGCATCGGCAGTTATTACAACTAAATGCCGGCGTGCTGTTTCTGCATTTAATGCTGACAGCAATTTTTGTGGTGCTTCCCCAGCAACTGATTGATTTACATCTTGAATCGCAGCAGCATTGGCATGTGTATCTGCCGGTGTTAATTGCAGCTTTTGTGTTGATGGTGCCGCTGATGATTCTGGCAATGCGTCGTCAGCAAGAAAAAAGTTATTTTTTATTCGCGATTAGCTTGCTGGTTGTAAGTTTATTGTTAATGATTAAGGGCGGGCAACTGAGCTGGACCATTGCCGGCTTGCTGCTGTTTTTTATTGGTTTTAATTATCTTGAAGCCAGTATGCCGGCCTTGGTCTCCCGTTTGGCACCGGCTGGACAAAAAGGCACTGCGATGGGTATTTATGCCAGTTCGCAGTTCTTTGGCGCCTTTCTTGGCGGCCTGATTGGCGGAACTATTGCCGGTTATTATGGGTTGGTGATGGTATTTGCGGTGGCTGCTGCAATTGGTTTACTATGGCTGGTGATTGCCAAAAGCATGCAGGTGCCAACCCGCGCACAACGCTTGTCGTTTGCAGTGGTGGTGCCCGATGATCGCACAGCCAGACATTATGTTGAGGTTCTCAGCAAGTTAACTGGCGTGCTAGAAGCAACGGTGGTGATGGCCGAACAACGTTGTTATTTAAAAGTCGCGCAGGGCGCATTTGACCTGCAACAGGCTCAGGATTTGCTGGCCAACGGTGTTAAACCTGAAGCAAATGTCTGAATCGTCATGCATATCGCAGAGCATGCAAGGTACAAATCCCGGCTGAAATGACCTTGGTGTCGTTTTAGTTTTCATAGAATTGATGCGGTCGTAGGTGCGGGTATTGTGGCCTGGGCTTTGGTTTTACCGAGCCGGCAGCGGTCACTTCCTGACGACAAACTCAAAGAATTTATATACTGAACAACTGCGGCTGGTGATTGCGCTGTGTTGCAACCACAGGCAACGTCGATGGGGTTCTGCCCCGTTAGCGACGGCAAAGCGGCAGCGTGTTTCAGTTCATTTAACAGAAGGTAGAGCAGCAATGGCAACAACGGTAACCGGCAAATTAAACAAAGCCGCATCACAATTTCAGGCAGGCGAATCCACTGGTTTTGGCGTGCGTTTAGGCGTGAAGTATTACGACCGCGAAAGTAAAACCGAACAATGGTGTAACTACGAGGCCGTGGTGTTTGCCAAAGCGCCGGCGCAAATTCAGTTCTATCAGCAAGCGTTGGTTGAAGGTGCCATTATCGAAGTGTCTGGTGACAAGCAACGTATCCGTCAGTTCCAGGGCGCCAATGGTTTAAGCCTGTCGATTGAAATTCTCGATGCCCGCCTCGGTGCCGTATTCTCACCACAACCTGGTGCAATGCAAGGTCGTCCGCAGCAACAGGCGCCACAACAAGGTTATAACCAGCAAGCTGCCCAACCTGCTTATAACCAACAACCAGCGCAACAAGCTTATAATCAGGCTCCGGCGCAACCGGCTTATAACCAACAGCCAGCGCAACCAGCTTACAACCAAGCCCCGGCAAAACAGGCTTACAACCAGCAGCCAGCTCAACCGGCTTATAACCAAGCCCCGGCGCAGCAAGGTTTTAACCAGCCAGCCCAAGGTGGTTTTGGTCAACAAAATCGCGCACCAATGGAACCAACCATCGATTTTGATGACGATATTCCATTCTGAGAATCAGTGATTCGAAAATGAGTTTCTGTCAAAAAACCCTACTGATGTAGGGTTTTTTTATGGGGTTACTGTCTGTTTTTTGCAGCACTAACAGCGGCGGGTGTAGATATGTTTTAAAACTGTGGCGACGGGGGTAAGTCGTCGCTCAACTCCCGCGTCATTAGCTTTCAACGTCCTTTGTTGCCTTAAGTTGTCGTGAATAGACCAGCAAATAAATTGCCGGCAGCACAAACAATGACAATAGCGGTGCGGTGATCATGCCGCCGACCATCGGCGCCGCGATTTTTTGCATCACGTCGTTACCGGAGCCGGCGCCCCACATGATCGGCAGCAAGCCAAAAAAGATGGTCGCGACCGTCATCGCTTTGGGCCGGATGCGCATCACCGCGCCTTCCATCAGCGCTTCTTTTAAATCATCGACGCTATGATAGGTATTTTTTTCCTGGCGATGTTTAATGGCATTGTTAAGGTAAATCAACA
>JAHJNE010000627.1 GCA_018820995.1 Gammaproteobacteria bacterium
ATTAAAAGTGCCGTTTCATGTCGGTGATGACCACTCCAGAACCTGGGTGATTAGCCAAACGACCACTGGACTGCGCTTAAAACATGATCACCGTCATCAGGATGGCTCGGCAGATGTGGTGACGCAATACGGCGGGGATACTGCAGTTGCCGGTACGGCATTTCGGCAAGAATTTGTGGTCGATGATGATTCAAAAACGATGTTCAGTGCCAACGGTCGTTCAGTGTCAAACACCAATGTTTGGTATGTCGAAATTATCCCCGGAAAAGTATATAGATATGGTCTGAAGCGTCCGGGACGTCAATTTGAAGTTGAATTTGATTTAACCAAAGCCGTTGCGTTACCTCCGGTACCTTGGGGGCACTGAGAATGGGGGCGATCAGGGCTGAGGTCAGTCCCGTCATGACCGCGTTGGATAGACTAGCCAAGCCAACGCGCGCTGCGTTACCATCCAGAGGCACGCCTTTTTCGGCGGTCTATTCTAATAACAATTTATGGAGCTTTTCATGAAAGCGAACTTTTGGTTCTCAGGAACATCGCTGGCGCTGACTGCCTGCCTTGGTCTGGCTGCTTGTTCAGAGCCGCCAAAGCCAACAGAGCATGCCAAGCCGGCAGCTGCTGCGGTCGAAACCGCAACTGACGCGGCACCAACCGAGGCATTAGTGGACACCTTAATGAACCCAAACCTGGGTGAATACATTAAAACCTTATCTTCAGATACATTTCAGGGCCGCGCACCTGCCACCAAAGGCGAAGAGCTGACGCTGGCTTATATTTCTGAACACTTTAAAAAAATCGGTTTAAAACCGTTATCGGGTGATAGTTTTGTGCAACCGGTGCAATTAGTGCAAATCGACCCGAAAGAAGTGTCCAGCATGACTTTTAGCGGCGACAAAGCGCCAGCGGAATTTAAATACCGCGAGCAAATGTTTACCTGGACCACCCGTGTCACCGAGTTTTCAGAAGTGAAAGAATCGGACATGGTGTTTGTCGGTTACGGCATTGTGGCACCAGAATATAACTGGAACGATTACCAAGGCCTTGATGTTAAAGGAAAGACCGTGGTGATGTTTGTCAACGATCCAGGCTTTGCTACCAAAGATCCAGCTTTGTTCACCGGCGATGCGATGACCTATTACGGTCGCTGGACTTATAAGTTCGAAGAAGCGGCTCGTCAAGGTGCGGCGATGGCATTGATCATTCATGAAACGGATGCAGCTTCTTATGGCTGGCATGTGGTTGCCGGTGGTTCTGCCACCAAGTTTGATTTGATTAACCCAAATAAAAACGCCGATCGCACTGCGATTGACGGTTGGGTCACCACTGAAGCGGCGCAAACTTTATTCGCCGGTATTGGTGAAACACTGGAATCGATGCATGCCAAAGCCCTGAGCAAAGATTTTGCACCAGTGCCTTTGAATATCAAAGCGTCGGTTTCGGTGAAAAACAATGTGCGTGAGCTGACTTCTGGCAACGTTGCTGGTTTTATTGAAGGTAGCGAAAAGCCTGATGAAGTGGTGCTTTACATGGCGCACTGGGATCACCTGGGGGTCGATTTCTCCAACCCAAAAAACAAAGTGTTTAATGGGGCGGTCGACAATGCTTCAGGCACCGGTGGCCTGATGGCGCTGGCCGAATATTTTGCCTCACAACCGCAGCCAAAACGCAGTGTTGCTTTTGTGGCGGTCACGGCAGAAGAGCGTGGTTTACTGGGCTCAGCCTGGTATGCGAAAAACCCTTTGTTCCCGCTGAATAAAACAGTCGCCGGCATCAACATGGACGTGATGAACGTCAATGGACCAATGAAAGACATGGTGGTGGTAGGAAAAGGCAATTCGGAACTGGAAGAGATTCTGGAAAAATACACCAAAGCGCAAGGTCGTTATATTGCGCCTGAACCCAATCCGGCAGCAGGTTCTTACTATCGCTCAGATCATTTTAATCTGGCCAAAGCGGGTGTACCGATGTTATATGCCAAAGGCGGCGTCGATAGTGTAGCCAACGGCAAAGAGTGGGGCCTGGCTCAGGCCAAAAACTTCAATACCTGTTGTTATCATAAAGTCGAAGACGAATATAACGACAACTGGGATTTATCCGGTGCACAGCAGGATTTGTTCCTGTACTACCGTGTCGGTCGTGAACTGGCAGATTCCACCGCCTGGCCAAACTGGTATGAAGGCAAAGAGTTCCGCGCAGCGCGTGATGCGTCGCGGGCAGAAGTGAAGTAATAGTTTGCTGTTGCCAAACTGCAGCAGCTAAAAACTAAAGAAATAAGGCCAACTCTTGTTTTATAAGCGTTGGCCTTTTTTTATGGCGGTTGCAGCATAGACTGTTGATTCATCAGTTTTTCAACTAATAAACTGTACTATCAGTCTCTGAACAAGCAATACACGTCAAAGAGATATCACTAGCGCCAGGAGAGTTGTTTATCTACCGGGTGCGCTTTGACATCCGCCCCCTGAAATACGCCGACGATGCCGCGCATAAACCCCTCTGGAAAAGCGCCTTCATGATTCATTGCCGGCAGCACATCCACCGCGACTTTTAAGTTTTTGCGTTTTTGCATCACCAATTGATTAGCCAGCACATGCACATCCGTCACCATCCCCATCCGTTCTTCATCGTCGCCGACCGCCAGATAGATGCTGGTGGTTTTGGTGTAAGCGGTCGATGCTGAAGTTGTAGCAATTTGGCTGATAGCCCGTTGTTCACGCTTTAATAGCCAGTCATCCCACCAAATGGACGGACTAATAATCACATATTGGTTAAATAAGTCAGGTTGCGTGAGTGCGATATAGCTGGCGGCAAGGCCACTAAGCGACTTACCGATTAAAGTACGTTGGCCGCCATTAATGGCATATTGCTGTTCAACGAAGGGAATAATTTGCTGTTTAATAATTTGGGTAAAGGCGGGCGCACCACCTGAACCTTGCCAGTCCTGCTTTTTAGCGTACAAAAAATGCTTGGTATCCGGCGTGAATTGGGTTGGTGTGTAGTCACGGGTACGATTAGTAGCTTTAGGTTCACCATCACTTTCATTGGTGTAGCCAATGCCAATGAAATAGCCGCTTGGCATATATCCAAATTGCTCATAATTAAAACTCATTGCCGCAGCCGGCGTGAAATTGGTCAGTGCGTCCAAAAAATAGTAGCTATGCACTGGCTTGCCAGCTTCAACAGGCTGGATAGGAGGGCGAATATACAAGCGATACTGAATACCATTGCTGGATACTGGCAAATCATACACTTCGACTTTCCAAGGATAGGTAAAAGGTTGGGGTTCAATTGCTTGCACAGAGAAAACGCTGGTGATGAGGAAAAATAACAAGGTTAGAAATTTCAATATTGGAATGGTCTGCATGGGATGGCCGCTCATTGATAACTGTTTTTATAAGTCGTCATCCCTCACAAAAACGTTTAAATAGCGCCGAATGATTTCACTGGCAGTCATGTGTCAGCGCGCTATTTACCGCCGGCTACATCAATAAAAGAACCGGTGACATAAGAAGCGTCATCGGACAATAACCAAGCGATCGAATTTGCGACTTCCAATGGCGTACCGCCACGTTGCAGTGGAATTTGCGACGCTAAGCGCTCTATTCTATTCGGCTCTCCGCCATCTGCGTGCATTTCAGTATCAATAAAACCGGGTCTGACGGCATTGACCCGGATCCCTCGAGCGGCCACTTCTAACGACAGCCCTGTGGTTAAGGTATCGATAGCCCCTTTTGACGCGGCATAATCAATATACTCAAAAGGCGAGCCCGTGCGGGCGGCTGCCGATGACACATTCACAATGGCACCGGTCGAAGTGTTACGTCTTATAAATTCTCGGCAACATAAAAAGCAGCTGGTGACATTCGCCAGCATGACTTTTTGGAAACGTTCGACGTCAATGGCGGCAAAGGCTGATTGTGAAAACAGGATGCCGGCATTGTTCACCAGATGGGTCACCGGGCCAAATTGTCGTTCCGTGGCATCGAATAACGCGACAACATCACTTTCGCAGGAGACATCGGCTTGCACCGAAAATGCCTGACCACCAGCAGTCATAATTTCTGCGACAATCGCCTGCGCCCTTTTAGCATTCACACGATAATTCACACAAACCTGATAGCCTTGCTTTGCTAATAATTTTGCCGTAGCGGCGCCTATACCGCGCCCACCGCCAGTGACGATCACTACTTTTTTCATCAACAGCATGCTCTTATTCATCAACAGCTTTCTTTTCATTGTGAAGGTGCAGCGCTTGGCCTAGCCGGTCGAGGTTTTGTTCGTTGGCTGGTTCAACGATGTGACGAACCTGTTCGGCAATTTTGTCATCTTCAAAGATTTGCTCCCAATGAAGTAGGGTGCCAGCGGCTGTTGCCTCGAAGGTGATCGTGAGTTGAAAATGCGGTTGACAGACATGCTGAATCACCACCTGCCGATCAGGCTCGATGCTCAGAAAAACCGCCTCATTTGGGTAGGTTTTTCCGTCAGGGCCGATCATGGTAAAGACCCATTGCCCACCTGGCTTAAACTCGAACACACTAAAGCGATTTGAAAAGCCGGCCGGCCCCCACCATGTTGCAAGACATGTTGGATCTTGAATGGC
>JAHJNE010000079.1 GCA_018820995.1 Gammaproteobacteria bacterium
ACATCTTCTTCTTTGTGTCCCATATCCATCTCCCAAACCTACCAGGGTAGTTACACCTAACTGCCAGAAATCCTTTCTTTTCGTTATGAGCTTGTGTTTTATTTTAGGTATTTGAGCGGATCAACGGATTTGCCGCGAAAACGGATTTCAAAATGCAGTTGTACACGCTCTGCATCAGTGTTGCCCATTTCTGCAATGAGTTGACCAGCTGACACCGAATCCCGCTCTTTAACCAACAATCGATGGTTGTGAGCGTAGGCACTGAGGAAATCATCGTTGTGCTTGATAATGACCAAGTTGCCATAACCGCGAAGGGCATTCCCGGCATAAACTACCTGCCCTGCTGCCGCAGCTTTGATCGGTGTCCCAACTGCACCACCAATATCCAGGCCTTTGTTACCATGTTCCTGGTAAGAAAATTTCGCGAGTATAGGACCTTTGACTGGCCACAACCATTGCGATATGTTCCCATTATTGGTATTGTTGTCGGTTTTTTCAGGTTCTGCGACCTGTTGATTCTGACCATAACCCGTTTGATTTTGTGGCGCAACTACTTTAGAAGAATTTAATGGAGTCTTTGATTTTACAGGAATTGAATAGTTCTTATTCGCTGATCTCTTCGCTAAAACAGGTCCACGCACCGACGTTTTATAACCGCCGCGTTGGCTGACAACCAGTACCTGTCCAACGTAAATAGTGTATGGCTCGGCAATCCGATTCAGCTGCGCCAGACTGCGATAATCCAGCCCAGCACGAAAAGCGATTGAAAATAAGGTATCCCCTTTTTTAACTTTGTAAGTATCAGTCCTCAGGCTACCTTTCACCACAGAGCGACCGTAAACCGAACTTACCGGTGCTGGCCCATGACTGTTTGAACAGCCTTGCAGTAGCAGGCATAACACCAGGCAATTTCGGTAAAAAGTGCCATTAACCATAAAGGAAGTATAATATCCCGGCAACGCCGACTGTGCCCCAGCCAAGCCAGTCGACAATATCGCGCAGCTTTTGCTGCATTTTTTCGCCGCCCCAGTACATTAATCCTGCGACCAAATAAAAACGACCAGCGCGACCAATGATCGACGCAATTACAAATGGCAAAAAGGCCATCTGCATCAGACCGGCGCCGACAGTAAACAGTTTATAGGGGATCGGCGAAAAACCAGCGATAAAAACCACCCAGACTCCGTATTGTTTGAACCATTGTTCAATGACTGCAAATTTGTCCTGATAACCAAGATATTCAATCGCCGGCACGACAACAGGTTCATATAACAACCAACCAAGCAAATAGCCACAAATGCCACCAATCACGGATGCGAGTGTAGTTAACAAGGCATAACGCCAGGCTTTTGCCGGTTGTGCCAATGCCATTGGTGCCAGCATCACATCCGGCGGGATCGGGAAAATCACTGACTCAGAAAAACTCAATCCGATTAAATAACGCTCGGCATGCCGATGTTTAGCCCAGATCAACGCTTTGTCATACATCCATTGAAAAATTTTCAAACCATTGACCTCAAATCGTCCTTAAAACAGCTATCAAGCGAGCTCGCCGGGTACCAAAGGCACAAAACGGACTGCTTCAACGTCTTTTTGCGAAAACTCTTCGCCATTTCGGGTGTAAACCCTGAGTACCTGCTCCTGACTTCCCACCGGGATCACCAGCCTGCCGCCATCAGCAAGTTGATGTAATAATGCTTCTGGCACTTGGGTCGGGGCTGCGGTGACGATAATACAATCAAACGGTGCTTTAGTGGCCCAGCCAAGCCATCCGTCACCATGCTTCATAGAAACATTATGTAGATCAAGCTGCTGCAGGCGACGTTTTGCCTGAAATTGGAGTGTTTTGATCCGTTCGACAGTACAAATCTGGCTAAATAAACGGGCCAGAATCGCGGTCTGATAACCGGAGCCTGTACCAATTTCCAGTACTTTTTCTGGTTTGCGTCCTTCGTTGCCCATCGGCTCGAGCAATAACTCGGTCATTCGCGCCACAATGTAAGGCTGTGAAATGGTCTGTCCCTGACCAATCGGTAATGCGGTATTTTCATAAGCTTTGTGCGCCAGCACCACTTCGACAAATAAATGCCGTGGGATCTGCCCAATAGCGGCCAGCACCTGTGAATTACGAATGCCATCTTGCTGAAGTTTTTGTGCCAGCAGCGCTGCGCTGCGAGGAGTAGCTACCGCCATAATCAGAACTCAATACCAGTGAGCCAGTCTCGCAGTGGTTCAATACTGCGATAGGCGGTCATATCAATCTGCAGCGGCGTAATCGAAGCATACCCATTCGCCACTGCGTAAAAGTCAGTCCCTTCACCACCATCCAGTTCCGGCCCAAGTGAGCCATACCAATAAATAGCGCGACCCCAGGGGTCGGTTGTGCTGGTCATAGTCTCAGCTTTGTGCCGCCGACCCAACCGTGTCACCTGAATACCTCTAAGCTCATTGATCGGAATAGCCGGGACATTAATGTTGAGGATTTGATCCGCCGGCAACGGATGTGATTTCAGCTTCTTAATCACTTGTAATGTGACATAAGCCGCAGTGTCAAAATGTTCATCAGTATGACCTGCTAATGACACTGCGATAGCGGGTAAACCCAAATGACGACCTTCAGTGGCCGCAGCGACAGTGCCTGAATACAAAACATCATCGCCCATATTAGCACCATGATTAATACCGGCGACCACTAAATCTGGCGCTTGCTGACATATCTGGCTAATCGCCAAGTGCACACAATCTGTTGGCGTACCATTGACGGCGATGAAGCCGTTGTCAAGCCGTTGCGTTCGCAGCGGATTCAGTAAAGTTAACGAGTTGCTGGCGCCACTACAATTTCGATCCGGGCCCACAGTGGTGACTTCAGCAATGGTCGACAATGCCTGATGCAACACCTGAATGCCTTTGGCATAAACTCCATCATCGTTACTTAATAAAATCCGCATTTAACACTCCAACATAACTTGTTCGCGGCCAAGATCCTGATATTTAACCAGTTCACGAAGGACTGAAGTCGCAAAACAACCAGTCGGTAACGCAAACTGCAACATGAGTGTATCATCTTGCCACTGATAACTCAGCGCTTTTGGCACCAGCCGGCAACTACGTCGTTCGGTATTGACGTTTAAATCACACAATGCCTGAACCCAGTGTTGGTAAGGTGCCAACTGCTGTAATTGCCAATCCAATGCCGCACCACTTTCCAGTACTTTACCAATGCCAGGCAAAATCGCTGTTGGATGCACATCCTGCTCTTGTAGCCGACGGCTAATTTCTTCAGTGAGTTCTGGTACACAAAATACCGAGCCAGAACCATCTAGTTGCACCACGGCGCCAGGCAGCAACGTTAAAAACAGCTGTTGCTGTACCCGCGCTGATACTTGCTGGTTAAACAACATCGAACGGCTGGCCGACAAAGCTAAACCACGGAGTTGGCGATCTGGAATACTTTCGCCGGCAAATAACCGCGCTGCCAACTGCAAATTGCCGCCAAAATGGCCAAAACGCTGCTCGCCGTAATAGTTCGGCACCCCCTGCACAATTTGCTGAAGTTTGCTTTCGACTTCCGCTTTATCGCTGATCTTGCGCAGTTTTAATTGAAAATGATTCTGCTTAATGGATCCTAATTTTAACCGGCGTTGATGGCGCATCGTTTGCAAAATCCTGACACCTTCAATATTCCAGTCTTGATAATTCAGTTCTTGCTTAATCGGTACCGGCAAACAAAACCATTGTCTTGTCACGGCATGCCGATCTTTTAAACCAGCATAACTGACTAAACGGGCTTTTAAGCCGGCAGCTGCAGCAATTTGCTTCGCCACATATTGGGTATTCTGGCCAATTTTTTCGACCAGCAACAGCAGATGTTCGCCATGCCCGGTTGGGGTGAAACTAAGCTCTTCATCAACGATAAAATCGTCTGCTTGGGTTCGCAGATTGGCGGTGGCTTGTGGTTCGCCATACAAATAGGCCACGGGTGGAAAATCCGGCGCCTGCGCTCTGTTTGACTGCTGTTCTTGCGGTATATCGATTGGTGATTCGACCTGACTGTCAACCTGACTTTCGACTGACTGATTCATACAGATTTCACCAACAACACCACGGCTTCAACAGCGATGCCTTCTTTGCGCCCAACAAATCCGAGCTTTTCGGTGGTGGTCGCTTTGACATTCACTTGCGTCAACTCAGCATGTAAATCGGCCGCTAACACCTCACGCATTGCCGCAATATGGGGCGCCATTTTTGGTGCCTGCGCCATAATTGTGATATCAAGGTTGCCAAGTGAAAAACCTAAATCCTGTACATCGGCAAATACTTTACGCAACAAAATGCGGCTATCAATGCCTTTAAAGGCTGCATCAGTATCCGGAAAATGATGGCCAATATCACCTAAAGCGACTGCTCCAAGTAAGGCATCTGCCACTGCATGCAACACCACATCGCCATCTGAATGTGCCAACAGACCTTGTGAGTACTCAATTTTGACACCACCTAAGGTGATCGGTCCTATGCCGCCAAAGGCGTGCACATCAAAACCATGGCCAATCCGAAAAGGGGTCATTGTTGCTCCAGATAAAAACGCGCCAGGGCTAAATCTTCTGGCTGGGTAATTTTAATATTGTCAGCGCGTCCCGGGACGAGTAACACCGGATGTCCGGCCCACTCCAGTGCGGAGGCTTCATCAGTAATGGCAGCATTTGCTGCTAAAGCATGACTTAAACAGTCACGTAATAATTTCGTTGGAAAGAGCTGCGGTGTTAAAGCGTGCCACAACTGTTGACGTGGCACGGTATGGTCAACTTTTGCTTGTGGAGCGCCACCATCACCACGTTTCATGGTGTCTCGCACTAAAGTCGCCAGAATACCGCCACAGTTTTGTGACAGGCATTGTTGAAGCAAGTTATCAATATCAGACAACTGCACTAAGGGCCGAGCGGCGTCATGCACTAACACCCAAGGAAATTCTGCAGCATCGATAGATTGCAACGCATTGAGTACCGAGTTAGCGCGCTCTGCGCCACCCAATACCCGCGTCACCTTGGCCATCTCTGGCAGCGAGGTTGTCTCAAAATAGGGATCATCAGCCGACAAGGCTAACCAGATTCCACCGAGCTCCGCTATGTGTAATAACCGGCCAACGGTATGTTCTAAAATCGTTTTGCCGGCTAACTGCAGATACTGCTTAGGCCGATCCGCTTGCATCCGCTGCCCTACACCCGCAGCAGGAATCACTACCGCAATCTTCATCTTTTACCTTGCGGGGGAATTAACCGGAAAAATACTTCATCTTGTTTGATCAAACCCAATTCGTTTCGGGCGCGCTCTTCAATTGAATCCAAGCCTTGCTGTAAATCAGCAACATCGGCCTGCAACATCTTATTGCGTTTTTCCAGTTCAAGATTACTGACCTGATGCGTTTTCAGCTCTTCTTTATGCTGCAGATATTCCTTCACGCTATGCTGACCAAGCCACAGCCGGTATTGCAAAGCACCACAGATAATCAGCAGGATCAGTACTAAAATTCGCATACAGCACCAAAACGGTTGGAATGAACTTTATTATGAAGGCTCAGGCTGTCGCTGAAAAGCCCTCAAAGGCGCAATTTGTCTGGCCAAGCGCAGAAATATCCTGATTATGGCTGCTTATCAGCTTTAACGAAGGTCTTTTTTTGCTGGATGAGGTTTGGCAAAGTTTTGCCAGTTCAGTCGACTGGCCAACAGCATTTCACGTAAGCTCAGTAGTCTTGGTAATTTACGCTCCTGATTGCGCCATTGATGGCCACAACAGACCGCCACCAACACTGCTTTGCTTGGTTTTAACAGCAATTTTTGCTGATTGTCCGGCTCTTGCGGCCAGCCCGCCATCGCAAACCAGCCATGTTCATTACAATGAATGCGTTGACCTTCATGGTCGATTTCATCAATAGAATCCAACCGGATTTGTTCCAGCTGATTTTGTTGTGGATCTTGCAAATAAACAGGCACTAAAAAACCAAGTTTGGCGTACTTATGGTAATAGCTGAAAATGCTTTCTGATTCATCAACATGCGGCACCGGACACACCCTGCTTTGGCTATGCAACCAGCAAGCATTTTGACTATCCAAAGTTAAAGGTGATGGGTGTTTTAAAATAAGTGACGCCGCTTCGCGTACATAAAACGGCAAGCTCGCTAAACGTTTGGTTAGGAACGGCATTTGCTCCGCAGGTGTGTGCGACAGGCGTAATAATTCCCGCTCGTACAATGTATTGCACAGCTCGGTGTAAGTCTGTTGATGCTCCGGATTTAACCAGAGTTCGTTTTGCGTACTCATGCGCCGATGTTAGCTGTTTTCCAGAGACTGTCAAAGCTTGTGTCTTCACTGAACAACAAGGGTCAGAGCAACACTCTGACCCTTAGGTTCGTTCAACAATAGCGTGTCGCTTATTGGCCTTTGATTTCTACCCGGCCGCGGTACGGTGCTTTGTCACCTAACTCTTGTTCAATTCGCAGCAACTGGTTGTATTTTGACACCCGATCTGAGCGGCACAATGAACCAGTTTTGATTTGGCCAGCGGCAGTGCCCACGGCTAAATCAGCAATGAATGAATCTTCAGTTTCACCAGAACGGTGAGAAATCACCGCGGTAAAACCGGCATCTTTTGCCATTTTGATCGCCGCTAACGTTTCAGTCAGCGAACCAATCTGATTGAACTTAATCAGAATTGAGTTACCAATACCCTGCTCGATACCACGGGTCAGAATTTTAGTGTTGGTCACGAACAAATCGTCACCGACCAACTGTACTTGATCGCCAATCTTATTGGTCAGATCTTTCCAGCCGTCCCAGTCTGATTCATCCAGACCATCTTCAATTGAGATGATTGGGAATTTGTCAGCCAAACCTGCCAGGAAGTCGTTGAATTCATAAGATGTGAATTCTTTGCCTTCGCCAGTCAGTTTATATTTACCGTCATGGTAAAACTCTGATGCTGCACAGTCTAAAGCTAAAGTAATGTCTTTATTCAGCTCGTAACCTGCTGCTGCAACGGCTTTAGAAATGACTGTTAAGGCTTCTTCGTTTGATTTTAAATCCGGGGCAAAACCACCTTCATCACCCACGGCTGTATTTAAGCCCTGCGCATGCAGTTCTTTTTTCAGTTGGTGGAAAATTTCAGCGCCCATCCGCAGTGCTTCAGAGAACGTTTTAGCGCCGACTGGCTGCACCATAAACTCTTGAATATCTACGTTATTGTCGGCGTGCTCACCACCGTTGATGATGTTCATCATCGGTACTGGCATCGAATACACACCAGGTGTGCCATTTAAGTCAGCAATATGTTGATACAGCGGAATCTTTTTATCAGCAGCGGCTGCGCGGGCGACTGCTAATGACACGGCCAGAATAGCATTGGCGCCTAAACTGGATTTTGACTCAGTGCCATCCAAATCAATCATGATTTGGTCAACTTTCGCTTGGTCGTATGCAGATTGACCTAACAAGGCCGCTTTAATTGGGCCGTCGATATTGGCCACTGCAGTCAGTACGCCTTTGCCTAAATAGCGGCTTTTATCGCCGTCACGCAGCTCTAACGCTTCACGGGTACCGGTTGAAGCACCTGATGGTGCACAACCACGGCCCATCACGCCACTTTTCAAAAATACATCGGCTTCAACCGTTGGATTGCCGCGTGAGTCAAGAATTTCACGGGCGATGATATTGATAATTTCAGACATTCTATTCCCCTGTAGACCAAAGCAAAAAAGCCGCGCTTCAGAGCACGGCTTTTCAGGTTATTTGGTCGTTTGTTGCTTCTGATATTTATAGGCTGCTGCGACAAACCCCTGGAACAACGGATGACCGTCGCGTGGTGTTGAGTTAAATTCCGGATGGAATTGCCCAGCCACAAACCAAGGATGGTTTGGTAGTTCAATCATTTCCACCAGCTGATTATCCGCAGATAAACCAGAAATGACGAGGCCAGCCTCTTCAAGTTGCGGTATCAAGTGATTATTCACTTCATAACGATGGCGGTGACGTTCGCTGATGACGTCTGCGCCATAAATTTCGCGGGCTTTGGTATTGGCCTTGAGGTTACAGTTTTGGCTACCCAGACGCATGGTACCGCCTAAGTCGGAGTCGTCGGAACGTTGCTCGACCTGACCTGCACTGTCCAGCCATTCTGTGATGAGTCCCACCACAGGGTAAGGCGTGTTCTTATTAAACTCGGTTGAATGCGCATCTTTCAGGCCTGCCACGTTACGGGCAAACTCAATCAATGCCACCTGCATCCCCAGACAAATGCCAAGGTACGGGATTTGTTGTTCACGGGCATATTTGGCTGCCAGAATTTTTCCTTCAACACCACGTTCACCAAAACCACCCGGCACCAAAATACCGTCCAGATCGCCTAAAATTGCGGCGCCTTTGGTTTCGACATCTTGTGAATCAATATATTTGATATTGACGGTTAAGCGGTTTTTCAGACCAGCATGGTTTAATGCTTCGTTGACTGACTTATAAGCGTCTTTTAATTCAACATATTTACCAACCATACCAATGGTGACTTCGCCAGTTGGGTTGCTTTCCTGATAAAGGACTTGTTCCCATTCAACCAAATCAGCTTGTGGGCAATCTAAGTGGAAACGACGCACCACTAAATCGTCCAGACTTTGTGATTTTAACAAGGCTGGGATTCGATAAATGCTAGACACGTCTTTTAATGAAATAACTGCCCGTTCTTCCACATTGGTAAAAAGCGCTATTTTGGCTTTTTCATTGCTAGGTATGGTGCGATCTGAGCGACAAATCAATATATCCGGTTGAATACCGATTGAACGCAGCTCTTTGACAGAATGCTGGGTTGGCTTGGTTTTGATTTCGCCAGCAGTACCTAAGTACGGCACCAGCGTCAAATGCATAAACAACGCGCGTTCGCGGCCGATTTCAGTGCCTAACTGGCGAATGGCTTCTAAAAATGGCAAGGACTCAATATCACCAACAGTGCCGCCAATTTCAACGATCGCAATGTCATAACCTTCAGCGCCGCTAACAACCCGCGCTTTGATTTCATTGGTAATATGCGGAATAACCTGAATAGTTGCGCCTAAATAATCACCACGGCGTTCACGACGTAGCACTTCAGAGTAAATTTTACCCTGAGTGAAGTTATTTAGTTTGGTCATTTTGGTGCGGATAAACCGCTCGTAATGGCCTAAATCGAGGTCGGTTTCAGCACCGTCTTCGGTGACATAGACTTCACCGTGCTGAATTGGGCTCATAGTGCCTGGATCAACGTTGATATACGGATCCAATTTCAGGATTGTTACCTTCAGGCCACGTGCTTCTAAAATAGCCGCCAGCGACGCTGCAGCAATACCTTTACCTAAAGATGAGACAACCCCACCCGTCACGAAGATGTATCTTGTAGTCATGAGACCCCTGAGGCACGTTGAGTTTTTGGATATCGATTATTAGCAATTCAATAGCTTAGCGGTGAATAAACACTGCGATGCTTGGGAATGAAAGAATTGATATCAGGACGGGCGGAAAGTATAGCAAAG
>JAHJNE010000628.1 GCA_018820995.1 Gammaproteobacteria bacterium
CAACAAATAAACAATTGATTGCCAAAATGCACAAAACCATCAGGGTACGGACACCTCATAGACGACATGTTTATCGGAACTGGCAGATGCAAACTGTCGCTGGATAGCTCAAAGCAAAACAACGGGCCTTGCTCGCGGTAACTTGCACTTGTTGCAACCCAAAGTTGCTGGTTATCCGGCGTAAAATAAAGTGCTGTAGCACTTAGCCCTTCAGGTCGCGCCAAAATATCTGGATTTTTATGGTGCGGCCATTGACGGGTAAGCGGCACATGCTTGGGCTCCCCCACACGATTGGGTGCGTTTTCTATCGTATTGAACGGATAAAGCAATAGCTCGCCCAAACCATAATAAGACCCTGTGCCAGCCGCGAGCTGATGACCGTCCGGACTAAACGCGACGCAAAATACTGCTTTGTTTGTCTCTATAAATTGTTGTGTCATGTTTTGTGTCACCAAACCAATCTAGCTTCAGCGGGAAATGACCCGGGCTCATGCAGTATTTATTCTATAGTTATTTCAGCACAACAGGTTTTTGCGCTAGCAATGGAAGAACATGGATAAAAATTACTTCACTGCATCATCGGATCTTCCTCCTCAGCATATCAGAGCGCTGTTATCGGAGTTAACCTGTTCAGCGCTCGCTTATAAAGCAGGTTCTGTGGATGCCAGTGGAATCCTTGCAACCTTAGAGAAGCTAATGGCAGAGCCTTATTATAGAAATCAATTAGATGCCGAAGATTCTGTGAATTCGGCCAGATCCTCAGCCAGATTTATCCAGTTAATAAAATATGATTTGGCAAATACTTGTCATTGGTGGGAAGAAGGCTGGCGATTTGAGTCGAGCTGGCAAACTATTGAAAATATAGGGTTACCAAGCGGTCACTAAGGATTTCACTATCGATAAATTGAAACTTTGCTGAGCGTTGCAGTCAACATTTCAAGTCTAAGCTAGTACAGCGACTCATATATTTTAAGTAGCACTGCAATTTCAGCAACACCAACAAGCTATGCCATTTCAGGGCTTCGGCTTTATATTCTCAAGCTTGTAGGTCGTTTTCATTGCCTTATTCACCACGACAAATCATTTTAGTTGCCTGCCATCGTGTCAAAATATTAGATCAGATCATAACTGTCTGGTCACGGTGTCAAGTCACTCATCGCGGATCTTGCTATTTATCTCAAAATCGATGGTTTCACCCTTGTCGGATGATGTTTGATTTGCGACATGTGGACATAATGAGCAGGCTAGTTGCACCTTCCTTGCTTGCATTACACCCAGTTACGGCGCACTGTTTTAACGACTGGATTTCCAGACTTCGCTCACTCGCGATTTGTTACCGACTATTGTTAACGACTATGTTGACTGACTATGTTTACTGACTATTTTCACTCAAGCCAATATGCTTTGCCGGGCATGGCTTTTCCAACCCAAGGAATATCATGATTCGCACTCCACTTTTTGCTGCACTGGCGTTATCACCGCTGTGGTGCAGCGCCGCGCAAACTGTCGCTCCGGTGACCCCAATGACCGTCGACAATGTGGCTACTTACGATACCATCCGCCCAGAGGCTGATTTCATCAAGCGGGTCGATATGATCCCGATGCGCGACGGCGTGAAACTTTATACCGTCACCGTAATGAAAAAAGGCACGAAGAACGCGCCTATTTTGCTCAGCCGAACCCCTTATGACGCCAAAGGCAATACCAATCGCGCTGCCAGTCAGTCGGTCACCGAAATTATGCAGGTGATGGATGCCGAGTTTATGGAAGACAACTACATTCGGGTGTATCAGGATATCCGCGGCTTACATAACTCCGAAGGCGATTATGTCACCAATCGGCCGCTCAGTGGCCCGCTTAACAACACCGGTATTGATGAATCGACCGACGCTTACGACACCATCGACTGGTTGGTGAAAAATATTCCGGACAACAATGGCAAGGTGGGCATTGTTGGTTCTTCTTATCTTGGTTTTACCGCCCTGATGGCGGAAATTAACCCACATCCGTCGCTAAAAGCCGCAGTGCCACAAAGCCCGATGGTTGATGGCTGGATGGGCGATGATTGGTTTCACAATGGTGCCTTTCGCAATAACAGCATCAGTTATGCCGTGTCACAAAGTACCGCCAAAGCTGAAGGCCATGTCGCGATGGGCATGGCCGATGACTACAACCGTTATTTAGAAGCGGGCTCCAGCGCCAATTTCGCCAAAATGTGGGGCTTTGATCAGTATCCATTTGTGCAAAAGTTAATGCAAAACCCGGCTTACACCGAATTCTGGTCGTTACAGGCAGTGGATAAACTGATGGCCGAGCGCCCGCTCACCGTGCCGACCATGTTGGTGGTTGGGCAGTGGGACCAAGAAGACTCCTATGGTGCGCCAGCAGTATACAAAGCGTTGGAATCCCAAGATAAAAACAACGATTTATTGTCTTTGGTGATTGGCCCATGGCGCCATTCCGGCGTCAATCATTATGGTTTTAACTTAGGCGCGCTGAACTTTACTGGCGATACCGCCAAAGAATTTCGCGTTAACTACATGAAACCATTTTTTGACCATTATTTAAAAGGCGCGCCAAACCCAAAAACGCCGCCGGTACTCACCTACGCCACCGGAGCCAACCAATGGCAAGTGACCCAAACCTGGCCTGCCGGCAAAAACCAAAAGCTTTATTTACAAGATAATTTTGGTTTATCTTTTAACGCGCCAACTAAAAAAACCGCAGCCAAAGATGACTATGTGTCCGATCCGGCCAAACCTGTGCCCTTTGTGCCACGCCCTATCAATATGGAAGACGGCCATCAATGGAAACCTTGGTTGGTACAAGATCAACGATTTGCCTCAAGCCGGCCGGATGTATTGGTTTATCAAACCGATGCGCTGGATAAAGCAGTGCATATTATGGGACAACCGATGGTCGATTTGTTTGCCGCCACCAGCGGCACCGACGGCGACTACGTGGTGAAACTAATTGATGTGTATCCGAACACCACCAACGAAGGTGCTGTGCAAGGTTCGATGGAAGACACCTTAGCCGGTTTTGAAATGCCGGTTGGCATCGAAATTTTCCGTGGCCGTTATGTACATGGCTTTGACAAACCACAAGCATTAAAATCCGGCAAAGTGGAGCAATATCAATTTGGCTTGCCACATGTCAATCATGTGTTTTTGCCAGGGCATAAAATCATGGTACAGGTACAGTCCAGCCTGTTTCCGCTGTACGATCGCAACCCGCAAAAGTATGTGGATAACATCTTCTACGCCAAACCGACCGACTATCAAAAAGCAACAGTGAGCGTTTATCACTCCGCTGCCGCGCCTTCGTCGATTAGTTTACCGATCGTCGCCAATTAGTTTTAATTCACTGACCTGCCACTTGGTTTTGCAAGTGGCAGTTTTTGAAAATAATAAAGCAAATTTTTACGGTGCATGACAGCGGTTGTGCACATGAAAAGCTAGATCCACTTTAGATGTTCATAAACTGCATTCAGCACTTAGTATTCAAACACTTTAGCCACACCCCGTGAACGTGGGTCGGCTGCTGCTGTG
>JAHJNE010000629.1 GCA_018820995.1 Gammaproteobacteria bacterium
AGGGGCTGAGTTTATTTTGCTGCAAGCGATACAGCCGGTTTTTACGCGTGTCCGATACATACACAGTACCCTTTGCATCCACGGCTACATCGTTGAGAAACACGGCATCCGGCGCGCTGATTTTTTCCAATACTTTGGCTGTGGCAATATCAATCACCACCAGCTCGGTCATATCCGCAACATAAAGTTTACCGTCAAAGCTGGCCAACCCTTTTGGCGCATTTAAACCCCGCAGCCAGTTATGCTGGCGGATGCTGCCATCGACATTTAATAAAGCAATGCCACCCTGAGCATCAGCGGTATTACTCTGTCCTTCTATTTCTGAGACAAATAGCGTTGGTTGGGAAGCTGCCGTACCCAGCAATACTGATTCCGGGACACGTAAATCTTTGGTGTGCCAAAGCAATTCCAATTGCGGCGTGGCGACCGCTGGCAATGCCACTATGCAGCTGAATAGAATGATAGATTTAACAGACATCATCGACCTCCTTGTGGTGTTTAAGACTGATTGTGTTCAAGACTGATTGTGTTCAAGACTGATTGTGTTTAAGACTGACCGTGTTCAATATTGATTTTATTAAAGACTTATGGCGTTAACTTGTCGTGTGGGTGCCCCTGACATCACTGCCATAAAAACAACCACCGTCGAAACAACAGTACCGAATAACCCGCAAAATTGCGACTTGCTGAGAAAAGAAAAAGCAGCCTGTGAAGTCAGAGGCTGCTTTTGTAGGAAAGCGAAGTTATCGCCAGCAGAGAAATTGCGTCAGCACTTATTGCAGATGAACCTTCAATGCCTGACCTGCCTGGTCCAGCTGCATTTTCACTGCAGGGACTTCACTGAGTACATTGAGCAGGCCGAAGTCATGGATCATGCCGTTGTAGCGTACCGAAGTCACTTTTACCCCTGCCTGATTCAGTTTCACGGCGTATGCTTCACCTTCATCCCGCAGTACATCCAACTCGGCAGTTTGTACCAAAGCTGGCGGCAAACCCTTCAGTTGTTCGACACTGGCACGCAGTGGCGAGGCATAAATGTCAGAGCGCTCTGCCGGATTGGTGGTATAGCTGTCCCAGAACCAGCGCATCATGTTGCGGCTTAAAAAATAACCTTGTTGAAAATGCTGATACGAAGCGTTGTCAAAATTGGCATCGGTGACTGGCCATAACAACAACTGGAATTTCAGGTTTGGTGTCCCGGCCGCTTTAGCTTTAAGCGCAACGACTGCCGCCATATTACCGCCGACACTGTTGCCAGCTACTGCCAGACGCTGGCCATCGACATTAATCTCGGCACCGTGTGCTGCCACCCATTGGGTTGCAGCATAGGCTTGATTGATGGCAGTTGGATATTTAGCTTCTGGTGATGGCGTGTAATCAACATAGACAGCAACAGCGCCAGAACGGCTGACCAAATCGCGGATCAAGCGTTCATGGGTTGGAAAATCACCTAAGACCCAGCCGCCGCCGTGGAAAAACATAAAGGCGGGCAGGGTTCCTTTGCTACCCGCTGGCCGGACTATCACCAGCTTCAGTTTTTCGCCATTAAGGTTAATCCATTTTTCACTGACTTCGGCTGCCGGTAATTTGGCACCAGCCTGGGCGCCGGTTAATACGGCGCGGGCATCCTCTGGACTCAGTTGTTCCAGTGGTGTGCCACCACCTTGCGCCAGCGCATTTAAAAACGTTGCTGTGGTTTGTTCAACTCTGGGTAACTCCACATTGGTGGTTATTTGCTCAGTGGCATAGACAGTGTGGCTAGCGGCAGCAGACACCAGAGCAAAAGCCAACAAGCGACGGCGGAAAGTGCGGTGTAAAAGTTTCATTTTATTCTCCTTAGTGAAAGTCGTTGCTGTCGCGAGCCTGCTTTGGCGGGTCTGAAGTTGCCAGTGAGTTCCGGGCTCCTGTTAGAATGGATGAACCGGAACAACACTTGCGGTTACAGTTATCGCGATAACCTTATGCTTAAAAAAATTCAATCCAAACGCTGTTTACACTAAGGTCAACCGGACCTGAAGTGAGTTTCGGGTGGCATTTGAGTATG
Source organism: Gammaproteobacteria bacterium (assembly GCA_018820995.1). Classification (GTDB taxonomy): domain Bacteria; phylum Pseudomonadota; class Gammaproteobacteria; order Enterobacterales; family Alteromonadaceae; genus Pararheinheimera. The sequence goes on from JAHJNE010000629.1 coordinate 2,045, forward strand.
GACATACCTGATGTGCCTTTGCGATTAACGAATCAGCGACGTCGTCGGCGATGCCTGGTAAATTGATAAACAGCTCGACATCTAAACCAAAACCAGTCGGAATTTGGCCGATACCTACTTCCGCTTTGACGCTGCTTTGTGCATCAAGCGCAACTTTGCTTTGTCCGGCCACATACTTCAGTGCACTTAAAAAACACGCTGAATAACCTGCCGCAAACAATTGTTCCGGATTAGTGGCTTCACCACCGGCGCCACCTAATTCGCGTGGCGTTGCTAGTTTGACATCTAAATAATTGTCGCTGGAAACTGCACGTCCGTCGCGGCCTGAAGTACTGGTTACGGTAGCTTTATAAATAACTTGCATGGTCGATCTCCTGGGTATAGTGCGATACATGTTGCGTTATATGTTATCGCGATAACTATGTGATTAAATAAAATGGTTGATTTCAACCTACTGAAGCACTGCTGTTGCAATCAGGGTGTGAGATAATGTTATTGCGATAACTATTATTTCGCAATGTTTATTTTTGAATTTTTAAGATATATAACTTAACATTTTGAATTATCAGCAAATATAATTTACTGATTACTGATTACTGATTACTGATTACTGATTACTGATTACTGATTACTGATTACTGATTACT
>JAHJNE010000080.1 GCA_018820995.1 Gammaproteobacteria bacterium
AAAGTAATCGGTGAACTCACCAAATAACATCAAGTGGACGGGCATAAATAGCGCTAAACAGACCATTGCCTCTATTTATGCTATCTAAGGCACATTGAGTTTGGCCATCCAATTGAATGTGCATTCACATACCAAGTTCACGAAAAAACGAACGACCGCAATTAAGGCAAAGTCGACATTCACTTATAGAACAACAGCTTCCCCAAGCCATCGCGATTTATTCATTTTATGCCATCCATAACCAAAACCCACAATTATGCATAACTCATAACTCATAACTCATAACTCATAACTCAGCAGCGACTGCTTTTTTGCCACTTCACACAACGTCTTCACCGCAGTTTGGTGCTGCTGCTCTTTATTAAATGCCAGCACGAGCGCCCGCTCTGATAGTGGCAACTGCAACGGCCGGATTTGCATTTCGGCACGATTACGATGACTTTCAAACCCTGGCAATAAAGCACAGCCGATGCCGGCGCCTACCAACCCTATCGCATATTCGATGGTATGAATGTTAGCGCGGATGTCCGCTTTGATATTACGCCGGTTCAGCGCGGTTTGTAGTTGGTCCCAGGCGTCGCAAGGGGTGCGTTTAATCAGCGGTAATTTTTTAAAATCTTCTAGCTCTATTTCAGCTTTGGCGCACAGTGGATGCTGCGCCGGGATCGCCAATGAATAAGTATCACTCCATAAATGTTGATAATGCTCACCGGCCTTGAGCTGGCGAATATTGATGATCCGCGCATCACAGGGCTCGTCAGGCTCGACTAAATGCAGCTCTAAGCCGGGCAATTGGCTATGAAAATCTTTGAGGAGCTGACTCATCCGCTCTACCCCAAGCGCCTTTACCAAGCCCAATCGAAATTGCATCCGTTTCGGTGGTTTGCTAAATGATGCTTTGACGGCCTGCAATTGACTGATAATTTGACTGGCCTGGCTATAAAGCCGTTCACCTTCTTCAGTCGGTTTGACGCCTTTGGGCAGACGAATAAACAAACTACAATTGAGTTCGTTCTCCAATTGCAATAATGCAGCTGAAACAGAAGGCTGCGCCACCAGACAATGTCTGGCCGCTGCGCTGATACTGCCTTGTTCAAAAACCGCGACAAAATAACCCAACTGACGTGTATCCATAGCTATTATCTATACCAGCAACAGGTTGTATATGATTTAACTTTACACACAGCCTTCATAAGATGGCAATCAGAATCACACAGGCGAAAAAACCACCATGAGCAAAACAGCATTTAACTGGCAAGACCCATTTGCATTCAACACTTTACTGACTGAAGAAGAACGGATGATCCAGCAAGCGGCGCAGGATTATTGCCAGGACAAATTAATGCCGCGCATTCTGGAAGCCAACCGGCACGAACATTTTGATGCCAGCATCATGCAAGAACTCGGAGCGCTGGGGTTGTTAGGCGCCACCTTGCCAGAGAAATATGGCTGCTCTGGCGTGAATTATGTCAGTTATGGCTTGGTTGCCCGTGAAGTTGAACGGGTCGACAGTGGTTATCGCAGCGCGATGAGTGTGCAATCATCCTTGGTGATGCACCCTATTTACACCTACGGCAGCGAAGAACAACGCCAAAAATATCTACCAAAACTCGCCACCGGTGAATGGATTGGCTGCTTTGGCTTAACAGAGCCAGATTCAGGCTCGGATCCAGCCAGTATGCGCACTGTGGCGAAAAAAATTGACGGTGGTTATCTGCTGTCCGGCGCCAAAATGTGGATCACTAATTCCCCCATCGCCGATGTGTTTGTGGTGTGGGGCAAATTAGACGGTGTGATTCGCGGCTTTATTTTAGAAAAAGGCATGAAGGGTTTAACCGCCCCGAAAATTGAAGGCAAATTTTCGCTACGAGCCTCGATTACCGGTGAAATTGTGATGGACGAAGTTGAAGTGCCGGAATCGCAGTTGCTGCCAAATGCCCAGGGTTTAGGCGGACCTTTTGGTTGCTTAAACAAAGCCCGTTATGGCATCGCCTGGGGCGCTTTGGGCGCTGCTGAATTCTGTTGGCACGCTGCGCGCCAATATACACTCGATCGTCATCAATTCGGCCGGCCGCTTGCCGCAACGCAGCTTATTCAGAAAAAACTGGCCGATATGCAAACCGACATCAGTCTTGGGTTATTAGGTTGCTTGCAAGCGGGTCGCTTAATGGATGCTGGTACCTTGCCGGTAGAAACCATTTCGCTGATTAAACGCAACTCCTGTGGCAAAGCATTGGATATCGCCCGTATGGCCCGAGACATGCACGGTGGTAACGGCATTGCTGACGAATATCATGTCATTCGCCATGTGATGAACCTCGAAGCCGTCAACACCTACGAAGGTACCCATGATGTGCATGCGCTGATTTTAGGCCGCGCCCAAACCGGCTTACAGGCGTTTTGCTAGACCATTTTTAACACACCCAATAATCCACGCCGCGGGCAGCTTGTTCGCGGTACTTTTCGATAACCATTACAATTACAAAAGCAGGACCCCAAATGAGCACTTACGAATCACATGCCTGGGCCACCTCTTATTTTGACAAATGTCGACAGCACCAACTGCCAACACCGTTAAATTTGGCGCCGGATCTCAGCGACGCCGAGGTGCATCAGCTGTTTTTATCGATGCTAAGCAGTCGGTTATTAGACTTACGCTCTCGCTTATTACAAGCTAAAGGCCAAAGCTTCTACACCATTGGCTCCAGCGGCCACGAAGCTAATGCTGCCGTTGCCGCGCAGTTACGCGTGACTGATCCGGCGTTTTTACATTACCGCAGTGGCGCGTTTTTCATTGAGCGCAGCAAACAACTACCTGGCAGTACGCCTATTTATGATTTGTTGTTGTCGTTTACTGCGTCCAGCGACGACCCAATTTCTGGTGGCCGGCACAAAGTGCTCGGCAGTTTAGCCTTAGCCATTCCACCACAAACCAGTACTATTGCTTCGCACTTACCCAAAGCGGTTGGTACTGCTTTTGCCATTGATTTAGCCAAAAGATTGCAGCTCTCCGGCCAGTGGCCAGCGGATGCCATCGCCCTCTGTAGTTTCGGCGATGCTTCGGCGAATCACTCGACCGCGCAAGGTGCTATCAATGCAGCGAGCTGGGCAGATTTCCAACACCTGCCAGTACCGGTGTTATTTCTATGTGAAGACAATGGTCTGGGCATTTCCACCCCAACGCCTTGTGGCTGGATCCATCATAGTCTAAGCCCGCATATGCAAACCTTCACCGCCGATTCACGCGATTTAAACCAGGTTAGCCTGGCCGCAAAAGCAGCCGCAGATTTCGTGCGCCGGCAACGCAAACCAGCCTTGTTGCACTTAAAAACATTCCGCTTATTTGGCCACGCCGGCGCCGATGCCGAAGTGGCTTATCGGCGTAAACAGCAAATTGAAGGTGAGTTAGAGCAAGACCCATTGCTTTACGCTAGTGCACTGTTAATCGCGCGCAATATTCATACACCTGAGAGTCTGGCGCTGGCTGCCGAGGCATTGGATCAACAAATTTATCGGGTGGCGCAAGCCGCCTGTAGCCGGCCAAAACTCACCTCGGCAGCTGCGGTGATGCACAGCATTGTGCCAAAACCCACAACGCTGGTGCCGCTGCCACCAGCCGCTTCGCGCGGAGAAGTGCTGAACTATGACAAACACAATCTTGGCAAAGCGCAGCATATGGCGAAACTTATCAACTGGACCTTGCACGAAGCCATGGCGCAATACCCGAATGCGGTGGTGCTGGGCGAAGATGTGGGTAAAAAAGGGGGTGTTTACAACGTCACCAGCCAGCTGGTGCAGCAATTTGGCATCAACCGGGTGCTGAATACATTACTTGATGAGCAAAGTATTCTTGGCCTTGCTATTGGCTTGGCGCAACAAGGATTTTTACCCATTCCGGAAATTCAGTTTTTAGCTTATGTGCATAATGCCGAAGACCAAATCCGCGGTGAAGCTGCCACGTTGCCGTTTTTCTCCAATGGTCAGTATCAAAACCCGATGGTGATCCGCATCGCCGGCTTAGGTTATCAGCGGGGTTTTGGCGGACATTTTCATAACGACAACTCGTTTGCGGTGTTTCGCGATATTCCGGGAATTTTATTGTTCTGTCCATCCAATGGTGAAGACGCGGCTTTGTTGCTGCGCCAGGCGATACAATTGGCAAAACAACAACAGCGGCTGGTGATTTTCTTAGAGCCGATTGCACTTTATATGACCCGTGATTTGCACCAACCAGGTGATAACTTGTGGGCGCGTGAGCTGCCAGCTTTAGATACACCATTGCCAGCAGTCGGCACGCCAGCGGTTTATCCGGCAAACGGCGAAGCAGCTATATCTATCATCAGTTATGCCAATGGTTTGCATCTGAGTTTGCAAGCACAGCAGCAACTGGCACAGCAAGGTATTGCGGTGACGGTGCTCGATTTACGCTACTTGGTGCCACTTGATATCGAAAAAATCTGTTTGGCACTTGGCGAGCAGCATAAAGTGCTGATTGTTGATGAGTGTCGTCGCCGCGGATCGCTCAGTGAAGAACTGTTTACCGCGATGCACGAAGCCAAACCTGGTTTTTACAAGCTACGACGGCTGTGTGCAGAAGACAGTTTTATTCCATTAGGTGCCGCCGCTTACACTGTGTTGCCGTCGGTGGCACAAATTGTTGCGCAGGCGACCTTGCTGGCACAGCAGGTTGATACGCACGTTGCATCTCATCAAGCACACTCAACTCAAACTTACCAAAACAGCACAAGCGCAGAAAAAAGCGTTTCATCTTTCAGCAAGGAAATGCCATGAAGCCGACCGCACTGGTTATTTGCCCGGGCCGTGGCACTTATCAGAAAAATGAATTTGGTTCTTTACGCCCTTTTTATCAAAACGACACTTTATTGCAAATCGACCAAAGCCGAAAGGCGCTTGGATTACCGACCGTCAGCGAGCTTGATCGCGCCGACAAGTATTTGCCAGCCCTGCATCAGCAACCAGCAAACAATGCGGCATTAATTTATGCAGCGGGTTTGTGCCAGTTTAACGCCATCAAGCGTGATGATTATCAGCTGGTCGCGGTCACTGGTAATTCGATGGGCTGGTACACCGCGTTAAGCTGCGCCGGTGTTTGGGATGCCGCTTTTGGCACCGAAGTAGTTTCTACCATGGCGCAGCTCACGGCGGGCGCTGCCGGCCAGCAGTTTATTTATCCATTGCTGGATGCCGACTGGCGGTTAGACCCAGCCAAACAAGCGCTGGTTGCCGAACAATTACGACAACAAGCACCGGATTTATACCGTTCAATTGATTATGGCGGTTACGCGGTACTGGCTGGCAGTAAACAAGCTGTCAGCAACGCCATGGCAGCCCTACCGCCGGTTGACGAGCGTTTTCCGATGTTATTACAAGGACATGCCGCTTTTCATAGCCCTTTCATGCAACAAGCATCGGAGGTGGCCTTGACAAAATTTAAGCCCAACGCTTGGCAACAACCCAACTTGCCATTGATTGACGGTTCAGGCCGGATTTGGCCCGCCGGGCATAATAATTTGGCGTTCTTACAGCGTTATACCTTTGGCACCCAAGTCAGTCAGTGTTACAACTTTACTCAAGCAGTGCAGTTGGCGGTCAAGGAATTTGCACCAGATCATATTATTTTGCTAGGACCAGGCCAAAACCTCGGCGGCGCTGTAGCGCAAAGTTTGATAGATATTGGCTGGCGAGGCATGAAGTGCAAACAGGATTTTGTTGATTTACAACAATCAGCGCAGCCGTTTTTAATCGAAGCGGCAACCTTAATGTAAAGGCGGATATCAGGTGTTCACGTCCGGCACATCGCCGGACTGTACAACTGGAGAGCCAACCAAATGCAACTGATCACGGCCGTTATTTTTTGCAAAATACAAAGCTTCATCGGCGAGTTGCAGTAATTGTTTGGCATTAAAATCAGGTGGTGGTACCTGACAATAAGCACCAATACTGATGGTGCAAAACCGTTGCTGTTCACTCCACTCCATCCCCTCAGCGGCAACCTTACCGACAAAAGCTTCCAGCAGTTTTTTCATGTCAGAACTTGGTGTACCAACACTAATTAAAATAAATTCTTCACCGCCATAACGCACCAGCATATCTTGCGGTCGCTGGAAATTCTGCTGACATAACGCGGCAAAATGACGTAAACATTGGTCGCCAAACAGATGACCACATTCATCATTCACCTGCTTAAAATGATCTAAATCCATCATCGCCAGTGTTAAAGGTAATTGCTGACGCTGACACAAGGCTAAAGCTTGTTGTAATTTGCTCTCAAAATATTGTCGATTGTATAAACCAGTGAGCGGATCATGTTGACTCAGTTGCTCAAGTTCAGCATTGGCTGCCCGTAAAGCGCGGTTCAGTGCACTTGTTTTAAGATAAAACCAACTACCAAGTATTGTCAGTGCTAACACCACGGACACCAACAACCACCATAGCCGGTAGTCGACTTTGTGTTCAAACTGTACTTTTAACCATTGATTATTAATTTTTTGCTGCTCGTTTTTATCAATCCGCAGCAATGCTTTTTGTAAAATTGAAGACAATAACGGCTCATCAATCCGGCTGGCGATGCTCATCAGGCTATCGCCTGGCATCCGCCCGCTAATTTTAATATTTGTCATTTTATTTTGTTGCAAGATAAAACTGATACTGCCCATATTGCCTAAAAAGCCGTACAACATGCCGGTTTGCACATGTAACAGACCTTCTTCATAACTATCATAGGGAATGATGTGTAGCTTCGGATATTGTTGCTGATAAAGTTCTACATACCCAAAACCACGACGAATGCCAACGGGCATCTGGGCTATCGATTGTAAGTTTTCGATGTAAGGTTTATCACTGGTGGTGGCAATCACACTGGGAATGGTTAAATAAGGTTCGGTAAATAAAAGAAACTTTTCACGCGATGGCGTGCGCATAGCCAACGGGAGAAAATCACAAAGGTGTTGCTGCACAAACAATACCGATTCCGTCCAGTCTTTGGTCAGCACTAACTCGGTCTTGATCGGCAATACATGCTTCAATAGTGATACGTAGTCCGCTGACATACCGATATGTTGCTGCTTCTCGTCCAATCCTTCAAAAGGCAGCCAATTTGGATCCACACAATACCGAAGCTGTTGCTTTTGTTGTAAGTATGCGATTTCATCAGCCGTAAATAACACAGCATCTTGTGGTTGCGACTTTACAGCTGCACTTACCACAAGAAAAATGCTGAAAATCAATCGGCAACAATTCAACATGAAACCTACATCCGTAGACGATATACCCACATTATCAACCATAAACGGAGTTATGCACAGCTGCAAGCCCGGTAAGAAATGTTCTTTAAAGCCACACAAGCCATTAGGCTGGAATTTATTACGTATTGTCTAAATTTACGACTGACACGCATTATTTTCCGCACGACTCGTCATTGTAAGCGCTCATTGCCATCATATTCGCTCCATAGCGAAGCGACAGAATTTTGTGTTATCGTCTGATCTGTAACAACAATAATAAAATTTTGAGGTGTATTTTGGCA
>JAHJNE010000081.1 GCA_018820995.1 Gammaproteobacteria bacterium
CCCCGCTTGCGGGGCTTTTTTCGTCTTTTTCGAACTGAAATCTGTGACGTACAACAATAGATTGTTCTTCCCGAAGATAAGTCTTTGTTGCTTATCGGTGCGTTGTTTGCAGTGATTATCCTGATTCTCAGGGGTTAAGGGTGCGAACCCGCTGCGAAGTTGGCAGCTGTCCATTGATGCCATAAGTATTCAGCCACTGGCCCCAGACGCTGATCCCGATGTTTCACCAGATGTACTTCACCCTTTAATTGCTCCGGAAAATCGACCATCTTTAATTGTACCAGCTGACCGCTAGCCAGTTCCGCTGCGACTTGATGCCGCGACAACATGCCCCAGCCCAGATCGGCGAGCAGCGCGTGTTTTAAGGCTTGGCTGTTGTTGACTTGAACGCGATGGGCACTTTGCAGGGGGAGCAGTTTGCCGCTGCTAAATTCCAGCGCATCAGAGTCAGCAACCAGTTGTGGCAACTGGTGCAATTGCTCAATCTGCTGTAATGGGCTCGTAAGCCGGTTTAATAGGGAAGGGGTCGCGACCAGAATCAGCTCAAATTCGCCAACCTGTTGTGGCTCGAACTCACCCATACTAATAAACACTGCAAACCAGGGGCTAATGGCCAAATCTGTTTGCTGATGTTTTAGCTTTTCTAGTGATTGCAGCCGGTAATCGAAGCTGATGGATAATTCAGTTTGTGGGAACCGTTGTTGCGCTTGTTGCACCGCAAGCAAATAAGGTTCAGCCGCCACCGATTCATCAATCGAGATCCGTAAACTCGCTTCAGCCCCTTGACTGAGATGTTTTGCCAGTGATTTGAGTTGCGCGGTTTGATGCAATACCTGTTGTGCCTGCTGAAAATAGCGCATGCCGGCGGGTGTCAGTTTTAGGCGATAGGCGCTGCGGTCAACTATAGTAAAACCGCATTGTTGCTCGAGCTTTTTTAACGCCATACTGAGCGCAGGTTGAGTTTTATGCAGCTTTACAGCGGCTTGCTGCAGGCTATCACTGTGACTGATCGCCTCTAGAATATGCAGGCTGGCAATGTTCATAAATATTTCTTATGTAGATCTACATTAAATATAAATTTAAATCTATTTGCGGCACTTGTATAGTGCAGACTGCCTTTGGGTGCCGAAGGTCAGATCCAGGAGAAATTGAACGATGTATAAAAACAGATTGGTGCCAGCGTTGCTGGTCGTATTGGGCTTGCAAGGATGTTCAAAAGCGACTGAGCCAACAATAGAAGCAGTGCCGAGGCCAGTCAAATTATTCCAGGTTTCTGATCAACACTCGGGCAATATCCGCCAGTTTCCGGCGGTAGTTGAACCGACGGAAAATGCCCGATTGACCTTTCGGGTCAGTGGCAAACTCACCGAATTTACTATACGGCCAGGGCAGGAAGTGAAAAAAGGTCAGGTCCTGGCGCGCTTAGATGCCACTGACTATAAATTAAAAGTGGATCAGGCGCAGGCGCGTTATCAGTTGGCGAAAGCTCAGTTTGACCGTGCTGCCAGCCTCATTGGTCAAAAATTGGTGCCACAGGCGACTTACGATGAAGCGCAGGCACAATTACAAGTTGCCGAAGCCGATCTAAAAACCGGCCAGACCAATTTAACCTACACCGAATTAATAGCCCCATTTAGCGGGACAGTCAGCCGTTCTCTGGTCGAGAATCACGAAAACATTGCCGCCCAACAAGCCATTCTTGAATTGCAGTTACGGGATATGGTCGATGTGGTGATCCAGGTGCCGGAAGACGTTATCGCAACCGTAAAAAAAGACGTGCGTTATCAACCTGATGTGGTGTTTGATTCCTATCCTTCCTTGCGCTACAAAGCGACGATTAAAGAATGGGACACCCGTGCAGATCCCGCGACCAACAGTTTTAAAGTGGTATTTAGTATGCCAACGCCGGTCGAATTTAACGTGTTATCAGGCATGACGGCCAATGTGATTGCCGATTTAAGCCAGTTTACCAGTCTGGCGCAAACATCTTTGCTGGTTCCTGCTACTGCAGTGTTTGCTGCACCGGATCATCCTGTTGCCTCGGTGGAGCGTTTCGTCTGGATTTACCTTCCTGAGCAGCAACAAGTTGAGCGTCGTGCTGTTACTACTGGTCGCTTAACAGCGCAGGGGATCCAAATTCTGACTGGTCTGCAAAGTGGTGAGCAGGTCGTTACTGCAGGCACGCAGCAATTACAACAAGGGCAAAAAGTCCGGCCGTGGCAACGGGAACGGGGGCTGTAAGCAATGGATGCTGCTCAGTATTTTATTAAAAATAAAACTTCCTCCTGGTTAGTCGCGCTGATTCTATTTTTCGGTGGGATTAGTGCTTATACCGGTTTAGGCCAGTTGGAAGATCCGCAGTTTACGCTGAAACAAGCGATGGTGATCACCAAGTACCCGGGCGCATCGCCGCAGCAAGTGGAAGAGGAAGTTAGCTATCCGCTGGAGAATGCCATTCAGCAACTGCCTTATGTTGACCATGTAACGTCGATTTCGACCGCCGGCAGCTCGCAGATCATGGTTGAAATGAAAGGCATTTATCGCGGCAAAGAGCTCAAACAAATTTGGGATGAGTTGCGACGCAAAGTCAACGACTTAACACCACAGTTGCCACCAGGTGTCAAAGCGCCGATGGTCAATGACGACTTTGGTGATGTTTACGGCATGTTGTATGCAATCAGTGGTGATGGATACAGCGATGATGAACTGCGTGACTATGTCGATATTCTGCGCCGCGAATTAGTGCTGGTGGAAGGGGTTGGCAAGGTGGCTGTGGGTGGGCAGCAGCAAGAGCAGGTGATTGTTGAAATCTCCCGCTCAAGACTGGCCTCCTTGGGCATCGCACCGCAGCAAATCGCCAGTTTATTGCAAACTCAGAATGTGGTGTCGAATGCCGGTTCACTGCAAGTCGGCCCAGACAGTATCCGCATCCATCCAAGTGGTGAATTTCAGTCGGTAGCCGAACTTGAACAACTGATCATCAGTAACCCTGCGGCAAAAGAGCTGATTTATCTGGGCGATGTGGCGAAAGTGTATCGTGCCAGTGCTGAAGTCCCGACGCATGTGATCCGCTTTGCCGGTAACAGCGCGTTATCTCTTGGCGTGTCCTTTACCGTAGGCGTGAACGTCGTAGAGGTTGGCGCTGCCGTCAGCAAGCGGTTGCTAGAGTTAGAATACACCCGACCTATTGGCATGGAAGTTTCAGAGATTTATAACCAGCCGGCAGAAGTACAACATTCCGTAGATGGTTTTATTTTAAATTTACTTGAAGCCGTTGCCATCGTGATCGTGGTGCTGTTGGTGTTTATGGGGCTAAAAAGTGGCTTTTTAATTGGCGTCATTTTACTGCTGACGGTACTTGGCACCTTTATTTTTATGCAGCAAATGCATATTGAGCTGCAGCGGGTCTCGTTGGGAGCGCTGATTATTGCGTTGGGGATGCTGGTAGATAATGCCATTGTGGTGGTCGAGGGGATTTTGATCGGCATGCAGCGGCGGTTATCGCTCAAGGAAGCCGCGTCG
>JAHJNE010000630.1 GCA_018820995.1 Gammaproteobacteria bacterium
GCCGACGCACTGAGGTTCATCTCAGATGTCAGGTCGTAGTCACCTTTGAGGTTGAAGCTGTAACGGTCAAAGTTTGGCTGTAAATCGTCATAATCCCGCAGATTCAGCAGTTCACAGTTTTGACAGGCAGCGTCAGACGCATACACGGTACCCATTTGTTGTGGCCGTACCGAACCATCCGGGTTAAAGGTGTACCAGACTTTGTTTAGCAGGAAGTTACCATTAATTGAGCTGTCGTAATAACCGGCATTCGGTAAGGTAATGTCATCAGGCACACCATCATGGATCGTATTGCCTGCAGCATCTTTTTGCGTTTCTTTGTTGGCAGGGTTGGTCACGGCAAACCACGGCGTGCGGGTCAGGCTGCGATCATTGGCATTCATGCCATCTTGCGTTGCGAAATCTGCGGCAAAAGCCACGTTACCATCGCCGTTGGCAATGTCCTGACCATAGGAGAACGTCAGTTTCTGATTGTTATACGGATTGTCATTGGCTTTGCTGGCAGTTGCTGAAACATCTAAACCCTGAATATTTTTCTTCAGCTTGAAGTTCACCACGCCTGTGACTGCATCAGCACCATAAATGGCCGACGCACCACCGGTAATAATTTCAACACTTTCAACCCAAGCGGTTGGGATGGTGTTGGTGTCGACCGATGCAGTACCTGCGCTGCTGGCGACGTGGCGTTTGCCATCGACCAGAACCAGAGTACGTGAAGTGCCCATGCCGCGTAAATCCAACAGACTTAACCCTGCAGTACCAATCGAGTTGCCAGAGTTCGCCAGCGAGTAAGTCGAGGCTAGAGCTGGTAGTTCGTTCAGCGCTTCGCCGATATTCAGTGCGCCGGTGTCCAGCAGTTCTGCACCGCTGATCGATGTTACCGGTGATGGGGCAATGGCACCCTGGCGCATAATCCGCGAACCCGTGATCTGAACCCGCTCGACGCTGGCTTCAGTTTGTTGGGCGATAACACTGGTGCTCAGCAGAGCGCTGGCTGTGGCTGCCGAATACAGACTTAGTCTGATAGCTTGGTTTAATTTTTGGTTTAATACTGAACGACGAAACATGTACACCTCAAATTGTCGAAATTGGTACCCGTCATCTCAGAACTTGCAGGGGTGCTACCTTTGTTCACTCGCCCCTGTTACATAGGAAAACTATGCGCTTGGGACGGAGCTCACTCGTCGCCTATCTGCAACTCCAGTGATTTTGGGTATAGCTGCGCGAGTGAAGCCCAACTTCAGCTTTTTAGTACCTGGAATTAACACGAAATGTGCCCCGGTTTTCGGGGCGGCGGATTCTAAAGGAAATTTTTTGCTTTGCCGCTATAAAAACGGTGGAAATCTGGACTTCTAAAGCTGACTGCTGAACTAAGCAGCAATTTGAACGCAGAATAAACGGTGTCTGGTGTTTTGTTAGGCAGCTGATGAGACTGGTTTTAGGCGTTGATATCGTGAACAAACCCAGCATTTCCGGCGCATGTGTGCCGCTTGAGTTTTATTTTTGTAACAGGACATACCCATCGTCAAGGTCGATGTCACAGTCAGAGGCCAACAAATTTTTCAATTAGGCTTTGCAATAATATCGATTTCAGCTATAAATGTAATCGCTTACATTTATTGTGTTGTGTGAAATTTAAGCACCTGTAGTTCCACGTGAAACGATGTGTTTGTATGAGTTTGGCCCTGGTTGATCTGGCATGGGCAACAAAATAGCCGGTTGTTGAGTGCTGATTTGTTTGTCAGGTCAACGTTATCTTCTTGAGTGAAATTGACTCTCCCACAGTCGCCCTGTTCCCGTTTGTCATCCTCGGGCAACAGGTGCGACTGATTTTCTATTTTTGTGAGACGGCAATGGCAGTGTCAATCATTCCAAGGACGTTAGAACAGCAAAATCATCTCGGCTGCTGAGCAATGGCAATCGAAGCCGCAACGCACACAGGCATAGCCTGCCAGACTTTCTGCCCGCCATTTATCCGGATGTTGCTGGATCAAAACGCC
>JAHJNE010000631.1 GCA_018820995.1 Gammaproteobacteria bacterium
ATTGATTTGACCAGCAAAGAACAAGCCTTTGATAAATTTTGTTTCTAATGAAGTTTTCAGATCTCTGGGATCAAAAAAGTCATATTCGATTGCGTAACCAGGTCGGGTGATATGGGCATTTTCAAGCCCGGGAATTGAATGAACCAGTGCCAGCTGTACGTCAAATGGTAAGCTTGTAGAAATACCATTTGGGTAAAGTTCATGGGTGGTTAAACCTTCAGGTTCGATAAAGATCTGGTGTTTATCTTTGTCTGCAAAACGATTAATTTTGTCTTCGATCGATGGGCAATATCTTGGGCCTACGCCTTCAATGACACCTGTGTACATTGGAGATCGATCTAATCCACCGCGGATAATGTCGTGTGTTTGTTGATTTGTATAGGTGATGTAGCATGGAATTTGCTGCGGATGATCGCTGATTTTACCCATAAACGACATCACTGGCACCGGCGTATCACCTGGCTGTGGCTGCATTTTTCTAAAATCTACGCTTCTTGCATCAATCCTTGGTGGTGTGCCTGTTTTTAGTCTGCCAACTCGGAAAGGGAGATCGCGTAGTCGTCTTGCCAGAGCGATCGATGGTGGATCACCCGCACGGCCACCGCTGTAGTTTTCAAGTCCTATATGGATCTGTCCTCCTAAAAAAGTACCTACGGTTAAGACGACCGTTTTAGCACTGAATTTAAGACCCATTTGTGTAACAACACCACAAACTTGATGATTTTCAACAATAAGATCATCACAAGCTTGTTGAAAGATCTGAAGATTAGGTTGGTTTTCCAAAGTGGTACGGATCGCTGCCCGATACAGTTGGCGATCAGCCTGCGCACGTGTTGCACGAACTGCTGGACCTTTTGAACTGTTTAAAGTGCGAAATTGGATCCCTGCGAGATCCGTTGCTTTCGCCATTGCACCACCTAAAGCATCGATTTCTTTAACGAGGTGACCTTTACCAATACCACCAATGGCCGGATTACAAGACATCAGGCCTAAAGTCTCTACGTTATGGGTCAACAGTAAAGTTTGCATGCCCATGCGAGCGGCAGCTAACGCGGCTTCGGTGCCTGCATGACCACCGCCGACCACAATCACATCATAACTTTGCTGGAACAACATATCTGCCTCTGGAACTTCAAGGTGAACGCTAAAAAAGGGGCACGCATTGTAACTGGATCTGCACTGAAACGGAATGACTAAAATACGATCATGATCCTTGAGGATCTCTTAATATATTTAAAGATCTTTATTTAGATCTTTCTTATTACTTTTACTATTAAGCAGACTCTTTTCCGTGGATAAGCGCCTTTTCATTCTGAGGATCAAGATCTTACGAAAGATCTAAGCTGTGATCTGATCCCGATCCACTCGGGTTGATCCTGTGTTTAAGTCGGTTACTTATCCACAGTTGATCTCACGGCATATTTGATTCAGAGGATAACAACAGAATATACACCTGTTTATACATGAGTTATGTACATTTTAATTGGTAACTCGTTAAAGATGTGGATAACCAGGTATAGCTCGATCACAACTAGGATCCGCTTTTTATCATGCTTTTATCAAATTGATATTAAGAGTTTGATTTGTCAGTCGTAGATACTGCAAACAGTTGATTGTGAATTGCTGCAATCAACGTGTTGACTTGTTTAGCACATCTAGTTTCTGGAAAGTGACTTGTGTAGTTTGCGGGCTTTATAGCCCGCTTTTTTTTGAATAGATTTTATAAGTTCACTGATTTTTCGTTTAAGTGTGATAAAAAAATAGGTAGCCAAGCGATCGCTTGATCTTCAGGTAAATCCTCTGTTAGTACATCTATATCTAACTTGATTTCCATCGTTTTCGCATGCTTTGCTAGGAGTAGCGTTTCTATTTTACGTCCGGCTAGGCAAAAAGTATCGTAGCTAGAATCACCTAAAGTGATCACTGCAAAAGAAACTGTGGTAAGATCTGTTCGATCTTGTGCTACTTGATCCGCAAAGGGTTGGATATTGTCGGGCAGATCACCCGCACCGTAGGTCGAGGTGATCACTAACCAGGTAGAGTTCCTGGCTAGTTGTTCTAAATCGGGTGTCAGATGCAGCCTGACTTCATAACCCGCTTGTACCAGTGTATCAGCTACTTGTTCCGCAGTGTATTCCGCTGCACCCATTTGGCTGCCCACGAGGATCTCAATCATCTGTCAAACCTATGTCAGTAAAATGATTGGCTATACTACTGGAATGAAAACGTGCAAAGCCATGCTTTTTGTACGTTTGGGGTATTTTTACAGCAAAGCAGGCTCTGTAAAACTACAATAGCACAACCACCTATCGCCTGCGTGTTATTGAGGTTTTACAATATATGTCTGAGTCCCTGACTTTTTCCCAGCTAGCGCTGCCGGAACCCTTGTTGCGTGCAGTAACAGAATTGGGTTATGAAACTCCATCGCCTATCCAGGCGGCGGCCATCCCAAAACTGTTAGCGGGAGAAGATTTACTGGGTCAGGCGCAAACTGGTACTGGTAAAACAGCTGCCTTTGCACTGCCACTGTTAGCCCGGCTTGATCCGGCGCAAAATGAACCACAAATTCTGGTATTAGCACCAACCCGTGAACTGGCAATTCAGGTTGCTGAAGCTTTCCAGGCCTATGCCCGCTTTATGCCGGCATTCCATGTCCTGCCTTTATACGGCGGTCAAAGTTATACCAACCAATTAAAATCACTAAAACGTGGTTCGCAAGTGATCGTTGGTACACCAGGTCGTATTCTGGATCATTTAGATCGCGGTACTTTAAAGTTAGATAAATTACGTGCCATTGTGTTGGATGAAGCCGATGAAATGTTACGTATGGGCTTTATCGATGACGTGCAGACCATTATGGATGCAACACCAGCTGGCCGTCAGGTTGCAATGTTCTCTGCAACCATGCCTTCACAAATTCGCGCCATTGCTCAGAAGCATTTGAAAAATGCGCACGAAATCAAAATTGAATCAAAAACCAGCACCGTTGAGCGGATTTCTCAACGTTATGTGATGCTGGATAGCAATCAAAAACTGGACGCGTTAACCCGCGTACTGGAAGGTGAAGAATATGATGCCAGCATCATTTTCGTCCGCACTAAAAGTGCCACCGAGGAAATTGCCGAAAAATTAGGTGCTCGCGGTTATGCTGTAGCTTGCCTCAATGGCGATATGAACCAGGCCAACCGCGAACAAACTATTCGCCGCTTAAAAGCAAGTCAGATTGACGTGATTGTAGCAACCGACGTTGCTGCCCGTGGTCTGGACGTAGAACGGATTAGTCTGGTGATTAACTATGACATTCCATACGACAGTGAAGCTTATGTGCACCGTATTGGTCGTACTGGCCGTGCTGGTCGTGAAGGCAAAGCGATTTTATTCGTTTCTCCTCGTGAACGCCGTTTGTTACGGACGATCGAAGTTGCCACGCGTCAGCCGATCGAAAAAATGTCACTGCCAACCGGTGAAGTGATTGAACAGCGTCGTATTGAGTCTTTCCGTGAAACGTTAGCGAACACGATCGAAGCAAAAAACTTAAGTTTTTTCCAGGATTTAATCAACGACTGGCGTGAGAAGTTAGAAACGACTGATGCCGATTTAGCTGCTGCATTATTGTTCATGGCGCAAAAAGATCAGCCGTTAAACGTGGCTAAACAGTTCCCGGAAATTCGTGAACCGCACGCCCGTGGTGATCGTCCGGACCGTGCTGGTGACCGTCCTGCACGTTTTGAGCGTGGAGATCGTCCAGAACGTTCAGGTGACCGCCCTGAGCGCGCACCACGCCCTCGTCGTGAAATGCAGGGAAACTACAACACTTACCGGATTGAAGTGGGTAAAGAGCATGGTGTGCGTGCTGGTGACATCGTTGGTGCTATCGCCAATGAAGCTAATATCGACAGCCAGTTCATTGGTAATATCAAACTGTTTGATCATTTCTCTACAGTTGAGCTGCCAGCAGATATCCCAACTGAAATCTTCCAGCATCTGAAAAAAGTCTACGTTCGTAAGCAAAAGCTAAACATCAGTGTGGATGCCGGCGGTTCTGCAGGTGAGCGTACTGAACGTCCAGCTGGTGATCGTCGCCCATCATCAGCGCCAACAGGTGCTGGTCCACGTCCAGGCGCTGCACCTAAACGTCGTACTCGCGAGTAACAACTCTGCGTTAAATAAAAAACCGGCTTGATTGCCGGTTTTTTTATGTCCAGAAATAGCCTGTTTGGTGGTTTGGGGCTGTCGAAACGTTAATGATATGGATTTATGCCTACATCAGGCCAAAGCCTGAAGTTGGCCGGTAAAATTTCCTGAGCATTGGTGTGAGATAAAATCCGAACCAGGTAATCGAAGTCTAAATTGTCTACATCATCGCGATTAGTATTTTTGAATGAGGGGAGATCGCCACATCCACATTTTATATGCTTAAACTTGAAGACATGGTTATCGATCCCCAAATCTACTAAATATAGTGTGCTGGAGCTATTTTATGATTATTGGTTGTCCTCATTGTGCCGGACTGAACCGGATCCCTGTTGAAAAACGTAATGCTATGCCAACCTGTGGCAAATGCAAACACCCGTTGTTTAGTGGTCAGCCGGTCGACATCACCAGCGCAAACTTTGCCAATTTGGTGCAAAAGTCTGAATTACCAATTGTGCTTGATTTTTGGGCGAGCTGGTGTGGGCCCTGTATTAATTTTGCGCCCGTGTTTAGCCAAGCAGCGCAGGAACTGGAGCCAAACTTTCGGTTTGGAAAAGTGAACACAGAACAGCAGCAACAGCTAGCTGCACAGTTTCAGATCCGATCAATTCCGACGTTAATGTTGTTTCAGCAAGGAACCATGGTCGCCCAATTAGCGGGTGCTTTGCCAAAACAGCAGTTTTATCAATGGTTGCAACAAAACGCAGCAAAACTTACACCGCTGAACTAAGGTTGTGCAGCAATGAACTTCATTAGTTAGCTACAAGGAATTTTATGAAACCGATAATTTTGGCGCTGGGTGTTCTGGCGACTACCGCTTTTTCTGCCAGTGCAATTGAATTGTCCAGCAAGGATATTCAGGAAGGCCATTTTATGGCAAAAACCTTTGAATTTTCTGGTTTTGGCTGTGCAGGTGGAAATAAATCCCCTGACTTACAATGGAAAAACTTACCCGCAGGCACCAAAAGTATTGCGATCACAGCCTATGACCCTGATGCGCCGACCGGAGCCGGTTGGTGGCACTGGTTAGTGGTTGATATTCCTGTGGATGTGAACGGTTTGGTGCAGGGCGCTGGCTCTGCTGGTGGCAAAATGCCAACAAGCAGCCGAAGCTTCAGTAATGATTACGGTATGAAAGACTTTGGCGGTGCATGTCCACCACAAGGCCATGGCATGCATCGTTATCAGTTTACAGTATGGGCGTTACCGGAAGCTAAGTTGGCAGTTCCAGATAATGCGAATGCCGCGACAGTGGGTTATATGCTCAATGCAAATGCATTGGGGAAAAAGACGTTAACTGCAACCTACGCCCGTTAAGTCTAAAAATTATTGGACTTCAAAGACAACACCTCGGTTGCAATACGGTGTTGTCATTTTATGTAAGAAGTGTGGTTCTGATTTCTTATTTTCCGATACAAAAACTGGAAAAAATTCTGCCAAGTAAATCATCAGAGCTGAATTCGCCGGTAATTTCGTTTAACTGTTGCTGAGTTAAACGTAGTTCTTCGGCCAAAAGCTCTCCTGCCAAATGGTTATGCAGCTGATATTCACCTATTTCCAAATGTTCCATTGCGCGTGACAAAGCATCTAGGTGGCGGCGCCGGGCAATAAAGTTTCCTTCGCTGCTGGCTTCAAAGCCAATACATGCTTTGAGATGATCACGCAAGGCATCGATACCTTGATTGGTTTTAGCCGAAAGGTGAAATACCGGATTCTCACCATCGGTATTGGCACCGATGTGTTCGCCGGTTAAATCGGCTTTGTTTCTCACAACCGTGACACCTAACGTTTTTGGCAAACGCTCAATAAATTCTGGCCAGATTTCTTTCGGACCGGTAGCCGAAGTCGTTGTGCTGTCGACCATAAACAATACCCGATCCGCTTGCAGAATTTCTTGCCAGGCGCGCTCGATACCAATCTGTTCCACTTTATCGGTAGCTTCACGTAAACCTGCGGTATCAATGATATGCAATGGCATACCATCGATATGGATGTGTTCCCGTAGTACATCGCGGGTAGTGCCGGCAATGTCGGTCACAATCGCAGCTTCGCGGCCAGCTAAAGCGTTTAGCAAGCTTGATTTACCGGCGTTAGGGCGGCCGGCAATCACCACTTTCATGCCTTCGCGTAAGATACTGCCCTGAGTCGCTTGTTTTTGAATGCCGGTGAGTTCAGCAATGATGGCCGCTAAATCACCGGCGACTTTGCCATCAGATAAAAAGTCGATTTCCTCGTCAGGAAAATCAATAGCTGCTTCGACATACATCCGTAGAAAGATAACTTTTTCCACTAAGGCGTGAATTTTATTGGAAAACTCGCCCTGTAGTGATTGCATCGCAGAACGCGCCGCTTGTTCTGAGCTGGCGTCGATGAGATCAGCAATTGCTTCCGCCTGAGTTAAATCTAGTTTGTCGTTGAGAAAGGCTCTTTCGGAAAACTCACCGGGACGGGCGATCCTGACACCGGTAATTTGCAATAACCGACGCAGCAGCATATCCAGCAATACCGGGCCACCATGACCTTGTAGCTCCAGTACATCTTCACCGGTAAACGAATTTGGGCCGGGGAAAAACAAAGCGATCCCTTGATCAAGGACGGAACCATCCGCGGCATAAAACGGTAGATATTCAGCATATCGTGGTTTAGGAATACGCTGTAACACCGCTGTCGCGACCAATGTGGCTGCAGGCCCAGAAACTCTTAAAATACCGACTCCAGCGCGCCCTGGAGCCGTCGCTTGAGCCGCGATGGTATCTGTCGTAAACATACAAACCTCAGTTGACTAAACACCGCCAAACTTTGCTATTAGCTTAGTTCGGCAGATAAAAAAATGCCCATTGCAGATAATGGGCATTTGATAGGGCGGAACTTCAAAATTACTTATTTCGCAGTGCGAACGTACAAGCCTTTTTTCTCCATGCCACGATAGATATAAAGCATTTGTGCCAGAGAGATTAAGTTACTGACAACCCAGTACAATACCAAACCACTCGGGAACCATAGGAAGAATATTGAGAACGCTACTGGCATCCACAGCATTATTTTGGCTTGCATTGGATCAGTAACGGTCATTGGTGTCAGTTTTTGCATGATAAACATGCTGATCCCATATAAAACCGGCAGTACATAGTATGGATCTTTGACTGATAAATCGGTGATCCACAACATAAATGGTGCCTGTCGCAACTCAACACTTTCTACAAATACCCAGTAAAGCGCCAGGAAGATAGGTAATTGAATCAACATTGGCAGACAGCCACCCATAGGATTGACTTTCTCTTTACGATACAGCTCCATCATTGCCGGCCCCATTTTCTGGCGATCGTCTTTGAAGCGGGCTTGTAACTCATCAATTTTAGGCTTTAGATTGCGCATCTTGGCCATTGATTCGTATTGCACTTTAGTTAGAGGGAAGAGTGCAGCTTTCACCAAGATGGTAATAGCAATGATGGCGACACCCCAATTGCCGACAACGCCATGAATAAATTGTAAAAATGCGAACAGTGCTTTTGAAATAAACCACAAAATGCCATAGTCGACGGTTAAATCAAGGCCGTTTGCAATCAGTTTCAATTTATCCTGATCTTTTGGACCGGCGTAAAAGGTCGCGCTGAAGTTCTTGGTTTCACCAACAGCAATGCTCGCTTGTGGTGCTTGAGCACCTATCACACCTAAGTTACCTGAAACTAAACTATAGAGCTGGTTGGTTTCTTCAGATTGCGGGACCCATGCAGCGACAAAATAATGTTCCAGCATGCTCACCCAACCACCTTTGGTACTTTGGCTCAGATTTGCATCAGCCATATCGTCAAAAGTGAATTTTTCATAGCGTTTTTCTGCTGTTGAGTAAGCGCCACCGCGGTAAACCGGCATCATCATGCTGCTGCTTTTACCGTTGTCGATTGTCTGTGCCAGATGAAAATAAGGCTGAACAACTTTGCTGCCATCACCTTGGTTGGTTACAGAATATTCTACCCGGACATCATATTTACCAGCAGTGAAGATAAACCGTTTCTCTACTAATAAACCATTGTGTTGTAACGTAAATGGAACTATTAGTTCAGATTGACCGTTCGCGAGTTGATAGCTGTTTTGCGCAACTTGATAGGTTTGACGTGGTGCTTTTTTATCATCCGGACCATCTCCTAACAGACCAGATTGCGCAACATATTCAAAACCATTTAATTGACGCATCAGCTGATAAGCTGCAGGGTTTTCTTTCGACATGGTAAACGCTGGCAATTCCAAGCCAACGATATCACCACCTTGAGTGCTGATTTTAACAGTTAATACATCGGTTTTAACTTCAACCAGTTGCTGAGTATTACCGCTAGTTTCAACAGCTTGTGGGGTTGTTGCGATGCTACTACTTAACTGCAAATCTGCAGAAGTACTCGTTGTTTGGACTGATGGAGTTGAGCTAACAGGCTTTGGACCATAATCAACCTGCCATTGTTGCCACAATAAAAAACTGACTAATGCCAGGGCAATAACTAAAAAACTGCGTTGCGATTCCATGTGTGAGCTTATCTCTTTGGCTTTTCCGGAACAGGATCATCACCACCCGGATGTAAAGGGTGACATTTTAATAAACGTTTGGTTGTTAACCAACTGCCTTTTATCGGACCAAAGCGTTCTAATGCTTCAATCGCATAATGCGAACAACTGGGATAAAAGCGACAACTTGGGCCAAACAGTGGGCTAATACAACGCTGGTAGCCTTTTATAGCCTTTATTAAGACTTGGGCTGAAGTGCGAGGTACTGGCGGGAGATTTTGCTCCATAACCGCTCCAGTTGTTTGTGTAACTCTTCGTTATCCGTGTTGCTGATATCACCTTTGACCATCAAAACCAAATCTACTGGTGGTAGTTGATGTTGATGCAAACGAAAGCTGTCGCGGGCACAACGTTTAATACGGTTGCGTTGCGTCGCTAATTTAACACGTTTTTTTGCGATCGTCAGGCCAATACGCGGAGTGATTGAAGAGTTTGGTTTACAAAGGATGGTGAACAGAGGAGACGCAACCCGAAACGGGTTCTTGAAGACATTGTCGAATTCGCTGGGAGTTAACAGACGTAACTCCCGGCTGAAGGTATAGCTGACCACGCAGCGCTTTATAATCTGACTAGACTGTTAAGCGCTTGCGGCCTTTAGCACGGCGACGTGCTATTACTGCGCGGCCATTTTTAGTAGCCATACGTGCACGAAAACCGTGAACGCGAGCACGTTTTAACACGCTAGGTTGAAATGTTCTTTTCATAACTTCGTCCGTCCGGTCGATATTTACTAAGGTTTATCTGTGTTTTAGTAAATTACCAAAACGCAGCGATTTCAAAAGAGCGCGAATTTTAAGGAGTATGTGGGCACTTGTCAATGCGATCCTTGGTTAAATAACGATCCGATCCTTTAATCTTAAGTGATTTCCCAGAGTTTTCCACAGGTCAAGATGTTTCTAGGGATAAAATGTGAATTAAACTCATTTTGACACATTTATATTTCCGAATCGTCTTGGTATTTCTCTCGGTATTATCAATTTGTATAACGCTTATTAAATCATTAAAAACAGTTACATACGTTATTTTTGATTCAAATGACCGTTTTTTCAAAAAGTCAATATTGCAGTTGTGGATAAGATCAGACCATAATGCCTGTCTTTTCATAATGCCTGCCTTGCTAAATAATAATTATTCGGGGCTTTTGGAGATATGGTGTATCAGTCAGTCTGGCAAAATTGCCTTGAAGCACTCCAGTCTGAATTGCCAGCACAGCAATTCAGCATGTGGATCCGGCCATTGCAAGCCGACAGTTCTCATGATGCACTTACATTATTTGCGCCAAATCGTTTTGTTCTCGATTGGGTTCGGGATAAATACCTGAACCGGATCAATGAGCTGATCCATGATTATTGCGGCGATCACGCACCACGTTTGCGCTTTGAAGTCGGTAGCAGCCAAAAGTCGGTTAAAGTACCGATGCCTGCGCGAACCCATCATATCGCTCCACCGCAAGCGACTCAGGTGCCTGAAGTTGCTGAACCAGCGCCAAAAACTATTGCGCGCAGTAATGTCCGAGCCAATTATACCTTTGATAATTTTGTTGAAGGTAAGTCAAACCAACTTGCTCGCGCTGCGGCAAGTCAGGTCGCTGACAATCCAGGAACTGCATATAACCCTTTGTTTATTTATGGTGGGACTGGTCTTGGTAAGACTCACTTATTACATGCGGTAGGAAACGGTATTCTTGCAAAAAAACCAGATGCAAAAGTTATTTACATGCATTCAGAACGTTTTGTGCAGGATATGGTGAAAGCTTTGCAAAATAACGCGATTGAAGAATTTAAACGTTATTATCGATCCGTTGACGCATTACTTATCGATGACATTCAGTTCTTTGCCAAAAAAGATCGTTCTCAAGAAGAATTCTTTCATACTTTCAATGCCTTACTTGAGGGTAATCAGCAGATCATTTTGACTTCCGATCGCTATCCTAAGGAAATCGATGGCGTTGAAGAGCGGCTGAAAAGTCGTTTTGGCTGGGGGTTAACCATTGCGATCGAACCACCGGAGTTGGAAACACGAGTAGCGATCCTGATGCGCAAAGCGCAAGAGAACAATATCCGCTTACCAGAAGAAGTTGCTTTTTTTGTTGCTAAACGTCTTCGTTCCAATGTTAGGGAGTTGGAGGGTGCGCTGAATCGTATTACCGCCAATGCCAATTTTACGGGGCGGCCAATTACCATTGATTTTGTTCGTGAATCACTGCGTGATTTACTCGCATTGCAAGACAAACTGGTGACGATAGAAAACATCCAGAAAACCGTCGCTGAATATTACAAAATTCGTGTTGCTGATTTACTGTCAAAACGCCGCTCACGTTCTGTGGCAAGACCACGACAAATGGCGATGGCGTTATCGAAAGAATTGACTAATCACAGTTTACCGGAAATTGGTGATGCTTTTGGCGGCCGTGATCACACTACAGTGCTGCACGCTGTGCGAAAAATTGAGTCGCTTAAAGAAGAAACTCATGAAATTAAAGAAGATTTTCAGAATTTGATTCGGACGTTATCGTCTTAATAGGGATAGGTTATGCAATTTTTCATTGACCGTGACACTCTGCTGAAGCCACTGCAAATGGTATCAGGTGCTATTGAGCGCCGGCATACGTTGCCTATTTTGTCTAACGTCCTGTTGGATGTCACTACAGACCAGCTATCACTGACTGGTACCGATTTGGAAATTGAGCTGGTTGCAGCTGTCCCTTTGACTCAGGTACAGACCACAGGTCGTGTGACGATACCTGCTAAGAAGTTATTGGACATTTGCCGCTCGCTGCCCGAAGGGTCTGCTCTGCATATTGCGGTGCAAGGTGATAATTGCATTGTCAGTACTGGCAAAAGTAAATTTACGCTCGCCACTTTAAGCGCGAATGATTATCCAAATCTTGAGTCTTGGCAAGGCGAAGTCGAGTTTGAATTGAGTCGCTCACAACTTCGGAAGTTACTCGATGATACTGCATTTTCAATGGCTAATCAGGATGTTCGGTATTATCTGAATGGCTTATTGTTTGAAGTGGATAATGGCACACTAAGAACTGTTGCAACGGATGGTCATCGACTGGCGTTGAGTTCAATGGAATTAGCTGTGGTTGCTGGTCAACAAAAACAAGTCATTATTCCTCGAAAAGGTGTTTTGGAACTGATGCGTCTGCTGGTTAATGATGATCAGGTTATTCGCCTGGCTATTGGTCAGAACCATATTCGGTTGCTTGATAGCCAATTTAGTTTCAGCAGTAAACTCATCGATGGGCGTTTCCCTGATTACCGCCGTGTGTTACCACGCAATAGCTCGAAGCAAGTCACGGCTCATCGGTCAGTGCTGAAAGATGCTTGTGTTCGGGCGTCAATTTTGTCGAATGAAAAATACCGTGGCGTTCGTTTTACACTCAGTTCTGGCGAGTTGCAGATTGTTGCGAATAATCCAGAGCACGAGCAGGCTGAAGAAGTTATTGAAGTTGAATATCAGGGTGACACATTAGAGATTGGTTTTAATGTTGGTTATGTATTGGATGTGTTGAATACGTTGGCAACCGATTTAATCATCATGCATTTAAGCGATGCTAATTCTAGTTCACTCGTTGAAGGTGTTGGTAATCAAGGCGCATTATACGTCGTGATGCCGATGCGTTTGTAATTCTAAATCTGTATGGCGTTAATGCAGTTACAGCTGACGGAGTTCCGGAATATTCATTCAGCAGTTTTACAGTTTTCACCAACTATGAATTTAATCTGTGGTGAAAATGGTAGTGGCAAAACCAGTGTCTTAGAAGCCGTTTATTTACTTGCACACGGACGTTCCTTTCGAACTACCAAAGCGCATAAAATGATTAAGCACCAACAGTCGCAGTTGGTGCTTCACGGCAAGGTCAATTGGGCACAACAGCTATTGAGCGTTGGTATGCAACGTGATCGAAATGGTGAATTGCAGCTTCGATTGAATGGAGAGAAAGTTTTACGAATTGCCGATATTGCCAGTTTGTTGCCCGTACAGTTGATCACTCCAGAAAGTTTCAGGCTGTTTTTTGGTGGGCCAAAAGAAAGACGGCAATTTTTTGATTTAGGATTGTTCCACGTGGAACCTTCTTTTTACGAATTGTGGGTGTTGTTTAATAAGGTTTTAAAACAGCGTAATGCCTTATTAAAGAGCAAACAGCAATACAATGATAGTTATAGCTTTTGGGATCAACAGTTGGCAGATACTGCTATTGCGATTCAAGAGTTACGGCAGAAATACATTGCCCAATTGGATCTGATCTTGCGTCCGCTTATACAACCTATTGCAGCACTTGCAGATTTAGAATTGGAGTTGGTGCCTGGTTGGATCTGCAAAAAGGGCGATACCGCAGAATTACTGGTACAGCTGCAAGAGAACTTTCAAAGCGATTTGAAAGTTGGTTACACGCAGCTTGGTCCGCAAAAAGCTGACCTGCGAATTAAAGTTGGTGGCGAATACGTCGACGAGTTTTTATCTCGTGGCCAACTCAAAGTTTTATTGTTTGCGCTCAAAGTAGCGCAAAGTAACTTAATTTTTTCCAGTGGTCATAAACAGCCACTGCTGTTGATCGATGATTTAGCGTCGGAACTAGATGAACAGTCCAAACGCTTTATCTTTAGTTTTTTACATCATATCAATTCGCAGGTTTTTATTACTGCAATTGAAGCTGCTCAGGTCTTGCCTCATGTGTCAGACACAGAGGTGGGATTGTTCCACGTGGAACATGGGCAGATAGTACGGACGGATGAACATGGCCGAAGAACATAATTACGATTCCTCCAGTATCAAAGTACTGAAAGGATTAGACGCAGTCCGGAAAAGACCGGGTATGTATATTGGAGATACCGACGACGGCTCTGGTTTACACCATATGGTGTTCGAAGTTGTCGATAACTCAATTGATGAGGCCTTAGCAGGTTACTGTAACGATGTATTCGTTACAATCCACAGCGACAACTCGGTCTCGGTGCGCGATAACGGTCGTGGTATCCCAACGGATATGCATGAAGAAGGCGTATCTGCTGCAGAAGTTATCATGACGGTTCTACATGCCGGTGGTAAATTTGATGACAATTCGTATAAAGTCTCTGGTGGCTTACACGGTGTTGGTGTGTCGGTCGTTAACGCTTTGTCTGACAAGCTGGAACTAACCATCCGCCGTAAAGGTAAAGTACATAACCAAATTTATCGACTGGGTGTCCCAGATGCACCATTAAGTGTGATTGGTGAAACTGAAGGCACCGGAACCGAAATTCGATTCTGGCCAAGCGATACCATCTTCACTGATATCAATTATCACTATGATATTTTGGCAAAACGCCTACGTGAACTGTCATTCCTGAATTCTGGCGTCAGCATTATACTGACTGATGAGCGTGATGATAAACGTGACCACTTCAAATACGAAGGTGGTATCGAAGCTTTTGTGCAGTACTTGAACCGCACCAAAACAGCCATCCATCCAAAAGCATTCTATTTTTGTTCGACCCGCGATGACGGCATTACTGTTGAAGTATCGATGCAATGGAATGATTCGTTCCAAGAAGGTATTTATTGTTTTACCAACAATATTCCTCAGCGTGATGGCGGTACTCACTTAGCTGGCTTTCGTTCTGCATTAACGCGTGTACTGAACACTTACATCGATGCTGAAGGTTATGCCAAGAAGATGAAAGTGTCTGCGACAGGTGATGATGCTCGTGAAGGCTTAACTGCTGTTATCAGCGTTAAAGTTCCAGATCCAAAATTCAGTTCACAAACGAAAGATAAGTTGGTTTCTAGTGAAGTGAAGTCGGCAGTTGAAAGTGTAATGCACGAAAAACTGAACGAATATCTGCTTGAAAACCCGAATGATTCAAAAATCATCGTTACCAAAATTGTCGACGCGGCGCGTGCGCGCGAAGCGGCACGTAAAGCCCGCGAAATGACACGTCGTAAAGGTGTGCTGGATATTGCTGGCTTACCGGGTAAATTGGCTGATTGTCAGGAAAAAGATCCAGCGTTATCTGAACTTTACCTGGTAGAGGGTGACTCTGCGGGTGGTTCTGCGAAGCAGGGCCGCAACCGCAAAAACCAGGCTATTTTGCCACTAAAGGGTAAAATCCTGAATGTGGAAAAAGCGCGTTTTGACAAAATGATCTCTTCGCAGGAAGTTGGCACATTGATCACAGCACTAGGTTGTGGCATTGGTCGTGAAGAATACAATCCTGACAAAACCCGTTATCACAGTATTATCTTGATGACGGATGCTGACGTCGACGGTTCGCATATCCGAACGTTACTATTGACCTTCTTCTACCGTCAGACACCTGAGTTGATTGAACGTGGTTATATCTATATTGCACAGCCACCACTGTATAAAGTGAAAAAAGGTAAGCAAGAACAGTACATCAAAGATGATTCGGCGATGACTGAATACCTGACAACACTGGCTTTAGACGAAGCCACGTTGCATGTGAACCCTGATGCTCCTGGTATCGGTGGTGCGCCTTTAGAAGCTTTGGTGACGCAATATCATAAATGCAAGGCAACAATAGAGCGATTAGGCCGTAAAATCCCATTAAACTTACTGAACGAACTTGTGTATGTACCTGGGATCACGGTAGACATGCTAAAAGATGCTGAACTAACCAAAGACTGGGTCGCTCAACTGGCGAAGCGTCTGCAAGATAAAGAAGGTGATGGCTCTAGTTACACCTTTGATGTCACCGAAGACCGTGAGCGTAACCTGACGTTGCCAAAAATCGTGATCCGTCAGCACGGTATTGATAATGAATATGTACTGCATTACGACTTTATTACTTCTGTCGATTATGGTCGGATTGCTGCGTTAGGTGCCTCTATCCGTGACCTAATTGAAGAAGGCGGTTACTTCCGTCGTGGTGAAAAAATTAAGCCAGTGACAAGCTTCGTCGAAGGTCTGGAATGGTTGATGACTGAGTCTAAAAAAGGTCTTTATATTCAACGCTATAAAGGTCTTGGCGAAATGAATCCGGAACAATTGTGGGAGACCACGATGGATCCAAACACCCGTCGCATGCTGCAAGTGACCATTGAAGATGCAATTGGCGCTGATCAGCTATTCAGTACCTTAATGGGTGATGATGTTGAGCCTCGCCGCGCATTTATCGAAGAGAATGCACTACGTGTAGCCAATCTAGACGTGTAAGTTATTGCTTTATATGAAAAAGGCTCCGAAAGGGGCCTTTTTCTGTTTTGAATTTCCCAAAAATATTCGGACCATCAATAGCAGAAAAATATGAGTCTAGGAGTTCTGCAGCATTGAAAGGAACCGCTCAATTGAGGGCCGAAAAATATGGTTATGGAAGCTTAGCAACGAACAAAAACATATGCATCTAGAAACATTGGACTGCTTATTCCACTCAGCGACATATCAAACAAATTCCCTGCCAATACGATGGTTCCAAACAAAATGGTAAAAAACCCAATGAAAATGCGACTCTGAGCTACAGAAAAGCGCGTTAAATAGGTATACTTTTCCGTCCTTTTCTTAAGCAGGTGCGTTGTGATGCACAAGTATGATATTCAAACATTCCAGGGATTGATCCTGGCATTGCAGGATTATTGGGCGCGCCAGGGTTGCGTAATCGTCCAGCCATTGGATATGGAAGTCGGTGCCGGTACTTTCCACCCAATGACTTTCCTGCGTTCGTTAGGTCCAGAGCCAAGCAATGTAGCTTTTGTTCAGCCATGTCGTCGTCCGACGGATGGTCGTTACGGTGAAAACCCTAACCGTCTGCAGCACTATTATCAGTTTCAGGTCATCTTAAAACCATCACCGGATAATATTCAGGACCTGTATTTAGGTTCATTACGTGAGCTTGGTATCGATACCTTGGTGCACGACATCCGTTTTGTCGAAGACAACTGGGAGTCGCCAACACTGGGTGCCTGGGGTTTAGGTTGGGAAGTCTGGTTAAACGGCATGGAAGTGACTCAGTTCACTTATTTCCAGCAAGTCGGTGGATTAGAGTGTCGCCCAGTGACCGGTGAAATTACCTACGGTTTAGAGCGTCTGGCGATGTACATCCAAGGCGTCGACAGTATTTACGATCTGGTGTGGGCAGACGGCCCGTTAGGTCGTGTGACTTACGGTGATGTCTTCCATCAGAATGAAGTTGAGCAATCTACTTATAACTTTGAATACGCCGACGTGCCCGCGTTGTTTGCGGCTTTTGACCAGCATGAAGCTGAAAGTCATAAACTGATCGAGCTAGGGCTGCCGCTACCAGCGTATGAGAAAGTGATGAAAGCATCGCATGCATTTAATATGTTAGATGCACGTCACGCTATTTCTGTCACCGAGCGGCAACGCTACATTCTACGGGTTCGGACATTAGCAAAAGCATGTGCAGAAGCTTATTACGCTGCACGCGAAAAGCTCGGCTTCCCATTATGCCGCACTCA
>JAHJNE010000632.1 GCA_018820995.1 Gammaproteobacteria bacterium
GAAGCTAAAACTTGGTTGCTATTATCCAGCAACATTGACAGCTCAGACACGCCGGTAAAAGAGACCACTGAATACAGTGGGTTAAATTGTTGCTTCGCACCGAGTCGAATCGCGTCGATTAAAACTTGATAAGTGCCCACCGTCAGCACGACGTCTGGTTTTTTCGCCATGAGTGTGGCAACGGCATCGGCTAAATCAGAGGTATTACGTTTAAATCGGCTGATGACCAGAGGTGTGAGCTGTCGTTTTTTGAGTTCAGCCAAAAAATTACGTTCAAGACTTGCGCCAAATTCGTCGGCTTGGATCAGCAAGGCGAAATTTTTGAAGTGGCGCTTATCGACCAGGTAATCAATTTGGGCACTGGCTTCCTGCGCATAACTGGCGCGAAAGTTATAAATAAAATGATCCGCGGGTTGGCGCAATAAATCTGCGCCAGAAAATGGTGCGATAAACGGAACTTGTTCGTGTCGTAATAACGGCAGGATAGCATTTGAGGTCGGTGTACCAATGTATCCAAACAAAGCCAGTACTTTATCGTTAAAAACCAGTTGCCGGGTATTATTGACGGTGCGATGCGGCTCGTAACCATCGTCAAGTGTGAGCAGCTCCAGTTGCCGCCCAGCAATGCCACCGTTTTGATTTAATTGATTCAATGCCAGTTGCGCGCCAAAGCGGTAATCCAAACCTAAGCGCTCGGCCCGGTCGGTAAATGGGGCCGACATGCCAATTTTAATTGTCGCAGCAGGTTGAGCCTGCAGCGATAAACTGAGAACAATGCACGAAAACAACCCGATATATCGACGCATGAATAACTAAACCTCGTGACCCAGCACTTCATCTGACGTAGCCCAACTATAGACTACTATGAAATTACGAGTAGCAGTTTGATCTGGCTCAGGCGACGCTGAAATATGGGATCTTGGTTTTCGCAACCGACGTCATCTTTGAATCGCTTAGCGTGTGAGCGAGTCAGCGCTTTCAGTCGCATAGTTGTCTGGCAAATTCATCTGGCAAAGTCGTCTGGCAAAGTACTGGCAACAGCCTGGCGGATGAGTTTCAGTAGCGCCGGTTTTGTCGCATTTTGCTGTGGCGCCGTTGGTTCATCGCGTAGTTGTAGGCAGCGGTTATTGCAAAGCTCTGCCCAGGGGTGTTTTTGCCATAACTTTTGTACCAGTAGATAAGCGATGTGCTGTGGCAGCTGATCCGCGTGACGGTTAAACCAAGCCAATAACAGGCCGTCGACCAGTTCATAAGGCCGTTGACCGTTGGCGAACAACGCCAATTGCGAGTCGCTGTGGGATTCAGAAGTTGAAGTGGGAGGCTGGCATAACATCAGCGCCAATTGAGGCTTTAGCCAACGTTGGCTGTCGGCCAGTTGGCCATAAAGGGTGGTTGCAAACTGTTGCTGTAATAAAGTTGTTTGTGCGGTGAATTCAGGCTGGCAGGCTTTTAACAGCAAAATAGAGGCTTCACCGCTAGCTTGTTCGGCCTGTTGGCTGAGTTTCACCGGCTGGAATTGCTGGCGGGTCCAAAAACGCAATAATGCTGGAGTTGCCCCAAAACTGGTGCCAAGCACCGCCACACCGCGATCTTTGCAATGCTGCTCTGCCGCCTGCAGCAAAGACTGGCCCAAACCTGCGTTTTGACAGGCTGGGTGCACCACAATTCTTTGTATTCTGGCCAAAGGTAAGGTGGCGAATGCAGGAACTGCCAGATGAAAGGCCAGACTTTGCGCCAGCAAATGCCCTTGTACACGACGTTCCCCTTGATACACCTGGGTTGCTAATTCGTGCGGCAATTCACCTTCAAAGCTCAGCACGACACAACCGAGCAGTTGCTGTTGTTGATACAGCGCCAGTACCTGCAGCTGAGGGTTATCCAGCAAGGCCCACAAGTCAGTGACTTCAGTTTGATAATGCGCCAGGCTTAATAAACCAAAAATGCTGGCCAATAACAGTGGTTGTACCATTAAGTCAGCCGCTTGATGGAGCTGTGTGTGCAAAGGTGCTGCGGGATCGTAAGTTGGAGTCGGTTGCTCACTCGCTAATAAAAAGCTGCGGAAAA
>JAHJNE010000633.1 GCA_018820995.1 Gammaproteobacteria bacterium
GCGCAAAAAGGCAGCTGCTGTGGGTCTTGCCAATAAAATACCCTGAGCGATCTCAGAGCGCCAATCTTGGTGCGTCCGCGCACCAAGATTGTTCAAAAAACCGCAATCGTCCATACTGGCGATGACGCATCTATTCTAATTTACTTCATATTTTCAATAACCTACAGACGAATCATTCAGCTGGCACAAAAACTGAATAGTCAAATTGCCAGCTGAGTTCTGGTCATTCATTAAATACATACAGCAAAGACGCTGATAGGCTCCCTCGCCGGCCGCCATCAGCGTTTTTTTTTGCTCGTGATTTCACAGACTGATACCGGAGGCTCGCTTTGAAAAAAATAATCACACAATCCACCTTTTTGCTCTGCACCTTGTTATTACTGCCACTATCGAGCAACAGTGCCGAGGCTGAGAAACAACAGTTAAAACTCGGATTTATCAAGCTGACCGATATGGCACCGCTGGCTGTGGCGCTGGAGCTCGGTTATTTCGACGATGAAGGCTTGTCGGTGCAACTGGAAGCCCAACCTAACTGGAAAGTACTGCAAGACCGGGTGTTAGATGGCCAGCTCGATGCTGCCCACATGTTAGCCGGTCAGGTATTGGCTAGTCAGGCTGGGATGACGGGCAATCAAAAGTTACAAACGGCACTGGTGCTTGATCTGCATGGCAACGCCTGTACGGTGAGCAGTCAAATCTGGCAACAATTATCTGCCAAAACAACACCGCCCATTCCGCTGGATGCAACTGCACTGCAAAGCATTCCAACACAACTTAAATTTGGCATGGTGTTCCCGGTCTCCAGCCATAACTATGAACTACGTTACTGGCTGGCTGCAGGTGGCTTGCATCCGGGTTTTTATGCACCCAAAACCGGCGATAATTCTGGCCAGCTGGAAGCGGATGTCCTGATCTCCGTGGTTCCACCGCCACAGATGCCGGCAGCACTTGAATCCGGTACTGTCGCAGGTTATTGCGTTGGCGAACCATGGAATCAACAAGCTGCGGCCCGCAAGCTCGGCGTACCGGTCATCAGCAATAGTGATATCCGTGGCTTCATGGCGGAGAAAGTACTTGGCGTCAATAGCAAGTGGGCCGCTAAGCACCCGGTGACGCATCTGAAATTGGTCAAAGCGCTGATCCGGGCTGGTGCTTGGCTGGACGCGCAAGATAATGCGAACCGTTCAGAAGCTGCACAAATGATTTCGGCTGCCTATTACGTCGGAGCGGACGCTGCAATTATTAAACGCAGCATGACTGGTGAGTTTGAATTCGCGCCAGGCGATAATCGTAAGGCACCTGATTTTAATGTGTTTTTTCGATATCACGCGACCTATCCATTTTACTCTGACGCGATCTGGTATCTGACGCAAATGCGTCGGTGGGGGCAGTTAAGCGACGCCAAACCTGATAGTTGGTATCTCGATACAGCAAAAAATGCTTTTGACGTGCAACTTTACCAACAAGCAGCAAGGGAATTGATCACCGAAGGTAAATTTAGCAGCGCTGATTTCCCTGATTTTGCCAAAGAATCAGGTATCAAAAAACCTACTGACTACAAATTTGCTGATAACAAGCTGTTTGATGCCAACACGCCAAATAAGTACCTGCAGCAATTTACTATTGGTTATAAGGATTAACCGGATGATTATTCAACTAAAAAACCAATTACAAGTTAAAACTGCCGCCGTTTGGCAATCTAAATTACGTGAAACTCTGCGCCAGGGTAGTCTGACCTTGGCCGGTCTGACGATCTTTGTGTTGTGCTGGGCTACCTTGGCTGCCAATCTGCACACCTCGTTAGGCCAATTTCCAGGTCCGGCGGTGGTCGCCGGTCAGCTCAAAGCATTGGTGGCCGAACATCAGGCCGAACAGCTTCGCGAACAACTGTTTTATCAACGCCAGCACGAACGGCTGACCAACAATCCAGCGGCGGTCGCACGGCCTTACAACGGCCGACCGACCTTTTTCAGCCAAATTCAGACCAGCCTGCAAACCGTGCTCAGCGGCTTTTTACTCGCAAGCCTGCTGGCGATCCCCGCCGGGATCCTGATTGGCTTAAGTCCGCTGAGTTACAGTGCAGTGAATCCATTAATCCAGTTACTCAAACCGGTATCTCCCCTAGCCTGGTTGCCGCTGATTACGATTGTGGTGAGCGCTAGCTACCCGACTGATGGCATGTTCAGCCGCTCTTATCTGGTATCGGTTTTTACCGTTGCATTGTGTTCGTTGTGGCCCACGTTAATTAACACCATTGTTGGTGTATCACAGGTGCCAGCCGATTTGCAAAATGTCAGCAAGGTCTTGCGGCTGAACTGGTACCGGCATGTTCGTGCCATTGTGTTACCGTCGGCAGTCCCGATGATTTTCACTGGTTTACGGTTATCGCTGGGAATTGCCTGGATGGTCCTGATCGCGGCGGAGATGCTGGCGCAAAATCCCGGCCTCGGCAAATTTGTCTGGGATGAGTTTCAGAATGGTTCCAGCGACTCTTTGGCAAGGATTTGTGTGGCCGTCGGCGTCATTGGTTTTATCGGTTTAATTCTGGACCGACTGATGCTCGCGCTACAGAAAGCGGTGAGCTGGGATAAAAGTGTGCAACTGCGCTAAGCATTCTCGATCCGGCTTGGGAAAATTATCGTTCAAACAAACCCCTTTAAAGGAACTATGATGAAAAAACATCTGGAACTCAGTCAGGTTGGCATTAGCTTCCCAACCCCCAAAGGCCCTTTTGTCGCGCTGCAAAACGTCAATCTGAGCATCGCCAAAGGGGAAATTATCAGTCTGATCGGTCATTCTGGTTGTGGCAAATCGACGGTGCTGAATATTATTGCCGGCTTGCTAAAAGCGACCGAAGGTGGGGTGATTTTAAACCAGAAAGAAGTCAACGAACCCGGGCCGGAACGCGCCGTGGTATTTCAGCATCACTCTTTATTACCATGGCTATCAGTTTATGAAAATGTCGCTTTAGCGGTGCGCCAGGTATTTTCCGGAAAAATGACTAAACCGCAGATGCAACAATGGATTGAACACAATCTTGCATTGGTACAGATGAGTCATGCCCGTGATAAAAAACCTTCTGAAATCTCCGGCGGGATGAAACAACGTGTCGGCATTGCCCGAGCGCTCGCGATGCAGCCTCAAGTGCTGTTGATGGATGAGCCTTTTGGGGCATTAGATGCACTCACCCGCGCCCATTTACAGGACAGTGTGCAACAAATCCAGGCAGAACTTGGCAATACGGTGATATTAATCACCCATGATGTCGATGAAGCGGTGCTGCTCTCTGATCGGATTGTGATGATGACCAATGGTCCGGCTGCCACTGTTGGCGAAGTGCTGCAAATTGACTTACCCCGCCCACGCGACCGCCTCGCATTAGCAGATTGCGCCAAATACAATCATTACCGGCATCAGGTATTAAGCTTCCTGTACGAAAAACAGCGCAAAATCGAGCCTTTACCCGTCACAAAAAACAATCAAAACAAACCACAAGCCAAAGCTTTAGCAGAGGCCAGGGTATGACGTATCAGCTTGACGAATCGACCTATTATGATCTGGTCATTGTTGGGTTTGGGATGGCAAGTCACCGATTATTGCAAGAGCTGCCCCTGCACTCGCAGTCCCGGCTTCGCATTCTGGTGTTGGGTGAAGAACCTCATCACGCGTACAACCGGGTACTGTTGCCACAATTTGTCGAAGATTGCGCCACCGATTTATCTTTAGCTGCAGTTGATTTCACCAGGCATGATTTAAGCTTTCATACCGGCGATGCGGTCTGTGTGATCAACCGGCGGGAACATCAGGTGCAAACGGTCACCGGACGGCAGTTTTATTACCGGCAACTGGTGCTCGCGACCGGCTCTGCGCCGGTGTTTCCTGATTTTTACCATGCCGTAGCGCTGAACAGTCCGACGGTATGCGGGAAGATTCTGGCGCTGAGGAATGTGCAGGATGCGATCAAGATCAGAGCCATCGCTGAAGGCAGCCATATTGTCATTCAGGGTGGAGGTTTTATTGCCCTGGAAACCGCTGCTGCACTGAGTACACATTGCCGGGTAACCGTTTGTCATCGTGGTGCATACCTGATGAACCGACAATTAGACCAAGCCGCGGCAGAATTGCTGCAAAAAGCTTTAACTGCCCGCGGCATCACCTTGTTGCTGCGCAGTGAAATCAATGGTGCAATGGACTCTGCGGACAAATTACAGCTCGCCATAACTGGCCCTGCCGGCGTCAGCACGCTGGCAACCGATCTGTTAATTGCGGCGCTTGGCGTGAAACCCCGAATTGAATTAGCTGAGGCCGCTGGACTTGTCATCAACCGGGGTATTGTGGTGAATAGTCAACTGCAAACCAGTGATCCAGAAATTTTTGCCATCGGCGAATGTGCAGAGTGCCATGGTGAAACTGTCGGGTTAGTGGCGCCTGCGTATCAGCAAGCAAAAGTACTGGCGCACTTTTTGTCTGGCCAACGGCACACACATTATCAAAGCCATAGCACAGCAACCATGTTAAAAATCAGCGGCCTGGCAATCAGTTCTATCGGCAATGTCGCGCTACTACAACAGAAGTCTGAGCTTGAAGTTAAAACCATGGTCTATCAGGATTTTCAGCAAGGGGATTATCGACGGATTTGGCTGCGTGATGGTCAACTCCTGGGCGCAGTACTTTGCGGCGATACCAGCCTCAGTCCTTATTATCAGCGGTTGATATCGCAATCAGCCACCGCCGACACAAGTGTAATTGAAACGACCTTGGTGGCAGACGATATGTTCAA
The DNA here is from genome assembly GCA_018820995.1 of Gammaproteobacteria bacterium. GTDB lineage: Bacteria > Pseudomonadota > Gammaproteobacteria > Enterobacterales > Alteromonadaceae > Pararheinheimera. The sequence goes on from JAHJNE010000633.1 coordinate 4,781, forward strand.
TGATTTGTTGTTTTACGCCGCGTAAAACCAAAAAATCGATTTAAAAAAGGGTCGGAGCTAATTATCTTTAGACAATTAGCTCCGACCCTTTTTTACTCTTTTTAAGCTAGCGCTTTTTGTAACAACTGCCGGATCTCAGGCAGACATGAACCGCAGCCGGTGCCACATTTTAGCCTTTCCCCTAAACTGACACTGCAGTGGGCGCCCCCAGCAATCGCTTGCTGAATACTTTGTTGGCGCACCTGAAAACAACTACAGATCAGTGCAGAGCAGTCGGCTGCGGCCATCGGCGCCCCGCGCAATAACTGTCGCCTGGCGCTGGTCGTCAACTCACCGGCAAAACATTGATTAAGCCACTGCCGATCCAGTGCCGGCAGCGTCGGACCAGCATACATTAACGCTTGTAGATGTAACGCGTTGACAAAAGCTTGGCGCCAATGCTGCGAGCCATGAGCTTCGAGTTGCTGTAGTTCAAGCGCATGATGCGATTGCCGCAGCGCGGCCGTGAGCTGCTGACTGATTAGCCTAAATTGTTGCGAGAGTTCTGACACAGGCACTGTCAGTGCCAGCCGGTATTCAAACATGTGGGCATGCGGGACCAGCACGCCATAACCACACAAAGGCTGAAATCGACTCAGTAAATCTGCCTGACGGCTCAGCAGCACCAATTCGGCGGTCACCGGCATTTTTTTCAGTTGTACCCGACCTTGTTTAAACGCTGGTTGGCGTGAAATCGGATCGCGCCTCTCGTCATACAACACGTCACAACAAGAGGTTGTGCTAAATTGACCGCTCCAATGCATCGGCACAAATAACTCGCCACAGCGCTGCGCATCGGTGACTTGAGCGCGGCCGCGAAATAAGCCCTGCCGGTTTGACAACTCAACCAAATCACCATCCTGGAGTTGAAACAACCGAGCATCCGAAGGATGAATGGCAATAAAGGGTTCACTTTGATGTTGCATCAACGCAGGGACCCGACCCGTCCGGGTCATGGTATGCCATTGATCACGCAAACGTCCGCTATTGAGCAGGAACTCCCAAGGGTTGCTGCCGCAATTTACCGGATCCGCCCCCTTGAGGGGGATCAGTCGTGCTTTGCCATCAGGCGTATAAAAGTGGCCATCGGCAAACAATCGGCTTTGTTCTGAATTTGCCTGACGCAGCGGCCAGCATTGTGGTTGCCAGGTGTCATATTCTTCGTCCGACAGCGTGCGGCATGCGTTCAGGTCCAAGGCACGACGACCGCCATTACATAAGGTTGTAAGGGCTGCATGTTCACGGAAAATTTGTGCTGGGTGCTGGTAATTAAAACCATGTTGAAAACCCAGCGCTTTGGCCAGCTGACAAATAATTTGCCAGTCCGCGCGCGCTTCACCGGGGGGGGCTAAAAATGCCCGCTGTCGTGAGATGCGCCGTTCCGAATTGGTCACAGTGCCATCCTTTTCAGCAAAACCCAATGCCGGAAAAACAATATCGGCAAGGGCTACTGTGTCGGTATCCTGATAGATATCAGACACAATAACCAGTTCACAACGTGCCAACGCCTGCTTAACCAAATTGGCCTGCGGCATACTGACCACCGGATTAGTGGCCATGATCCAAACCGCTTTAATTTCACCACGGCCGATAGCCGCAAACAAATCAACTGCAGTATATCCACCTTGGGTGACCAGCGCTGGTGCCCGCCAGAACTGTTGTAGTGCTTGCCATTCAGCCTCTGGCACGGGGTCAATCCCGGCAAGCTCAGCAGGAAAACGTAAATGCCCCGCCAACTGATTAGCCAACGCTCCGACCTCACGTCCGCCCATAGCATTGGGTTGTCCGGTCACCGAAAACGGACAGGCACCTGGTTTGCCGATCCGGCCCGTGGCCAAATGCACATTAATAATGGCGTTCACTTTATCGGTGCCATTTTGTGCTTGATTGACCCCCTGCGAAAACACCGTGACGGTGCGCGGGCACTTAGCAAACCACTGAAAAAACTCGGTAAGTTCCACCAGCGACAAATCGCAGTATGCGGCAAGTTGCGACAGATCCTGCCAACAGCTCGCGGTATCGAGCGCTTGCTGTAACCCCTGACAGTGCTGACGGGTAAATTCATGGTCGATATACCCAGCCGTAGCCAGATAGCTGAGTAAACCACTAAATAACGCGACATCTGTGCCCGGTTTCAGTGGTAAAAACAGATCCGCGCTATCGGCAGTCGCTGTGCGGCGCGGATCAATCACGACGATTTTTTTGGCAGGGTATTTTTCGCGGGCAGCCTGCATGCGCTGAAATAACACTGGATGTGCCCAGGCCAGATTGCTGCCCACCAGGACCACCAGATCTGCCAGTTCCAGATCCTCATAACAGCCCGGCACCACATCTTCACCAAAAGCCCTTTTATGTCCGGCTACGGTCGAAGCCATGCACAAGCGGGAGTTGGTATCCAGATGACTACTCCCGATAAAACCTTTCAGTAATTTATTTGCGACATAATAATCTTCGGTGAGCAACTGGCCGCTCAAATACATCGCCACACTGCCCGGGCCATGTTCATCGATAATGGCTTGCAAACGCGAAGCCGCCGTTGCCAGCGCCAATGGCCATTCGGCTGGCTTACCATCGAGCAGTGGCTGTAATAATCGCCCCTGCGGTTGCAGAGTTTGGCCATGCGCCGCACCTTTTACACATAACCGACCGAAATTCGCTGGATGCAGCGGATCGCCGACGATACCTGTAGTTTGATGATTTCGGTTGATACCGCAGCCGACCCCGCAATAGGGGCAAGTACTGCGGAGTTCGCTATTCGCAAGAGATGGCATCGATTGCTCCAAAACAAAAAAGGCGCCGCTACCGACAAAATGTCAGCGCAGGCGCCTTTACCAGAATATAGATGTACTGAAATGCAGCATTTCTGATGCCATCTTTTATATCATTGATTTTTATCAATAATATTGAGGGCTACAATGGAAATCGGTTTAGACTGGTGCAATCCTGCCCTACTTTTGCACAAAATCTGATTATTACCGGCATAAAAATCCAGTATTTTATTAAATTTCAACAACTTAATTTGCGGCATCAAAATTGTAAGCCACACAACTGTGACTAGGGTCTGTTGACCTTTGGTGTGTGAATTTTGTTCAAACGGGAGCCGCCAGCCCGCGAAAGGAGCCACGAAGTTTAGCCTTCTAAACGAGTGGCGAGTGACAAAGGGCTGGCGGCTCCCGTTTGAACCCTACGGGCAGCGTTTGGCTGGCTTTTCTACGGCGTTATCGCTCGCTCATGTAGAATAGCTACACATCGCGAGCTCTGCCTTGTAGAAAAACCAGCCAAACTGCTGCAAAAACACACACCAATGGTCAACAGACCCTAGATAAAACTCTTGATGTGGCAATGAAGCCAACGTCCGGCATGCCGGACGTTGGCTTTTTTTATGATTAAAACGACAAAAAAGTACCCACAAAGAGGTAGCGGATCTGCCCAGTGAAGGCAATAACAGCTTGGACGACTGACTTATACAATACCAACAACGCCGAGCCCTTCTGCGCTAACTCAGGAATTCCTGACATGCCAGAGCGGCCGTGGCAATCATGCCACCGGGCCTGACTGGAAACGGTCTGACCTCCCCACTTGGAAAGGTGTCGATGTATGCTGCAAGACTCATTTAAACGCCGGTTCAGCTATTTACGTTTGTCGCTGACCGAAAGCTGCAACTTCCGTTGCAACTATTGCTTGCCCAATGGCAGCGCTTGTGACAACAAAGCTGCAGAGCTGACACTAACGGAAATCAAACATCTGGTGAAAGGTTTTGCCCTTGCTGGCACCAGTAAAATACGGTTAACCGGTGGCGAGCCGTCGCTGCGTCGTGATTTGTGCAATATCATTGAAACCGTGCGCGGGACGCCAGGGATCACGCAGGTTGCAATCACCACCAACGGCTATCGCTTAAATAAAGACATTGATCGCTGGCTCGATGCCGGACTTACCGCGCTGAATGTCAGCGTCGATAGTTTAGATGCAGACACCTTCCATTTAGTGACAGGTCAGGATCGTCTACCGGATATTCTGGCTGGGATTGACCGGGCGTTGGCGCTGGGTCTGGCAAAAGTTAAAATTAATACCGTGTTATTGCGCCAATATAACGGCAACTCCCTGTCCCGCTTTCTGGATTTTGTCCGCGACAAACCGATCAGTCTGCGGTTTATTGAATTGATGCAAACCGGTGATAACGGCCAGTTTTTTGCGGCGCAACATCTCAGTGGTCGCCATATCATCAATCAGCTCACAGCTGCCGGCTGGCAACTGCTACCACGCCTTTATAATGCAGGCCCGGCACTTGAATATGCGCATCCGGATTATTTAGGCACTATTGGACTGATCATGCCGTACAGTGATCATTTCTGTGATGACTGCAATCGGTTAAGGGTTTCCAGCACCGGTCAGCTGTTTTTATGTTTATTTGCCGAGCAACATCAAAATTTACGGCATTTGCTTGCACAAGATCAGCCGGACGCGCTTGTTGACTTCCTGCAGGCACAACTGCAATTTAAACCTTTGAGTCATCAACTGGCAAATGCCCAAACCGGTCAGACCCGACAACTCGCGATGATTGGCGGTTGATCATGACTTATCTAAATCATCCACAATTTTCGGTGCTGATCCTCTGCGGTGGTAAATCCTCACGCATGGGACAGGACAAAGCATTACTCCAATTAAACGGTGAAACGCTGCTACAAAGGGCAGTCAGGCTTGGCCATCAGCTTGGTGCAGCACAGGTGCTGATCAGTCGCAACCAGAGCGGTTTTATTCAGGACCAAGTGCAAAATGCTGGTCCAATGGCAGGGATCGCCGCTGCGCTATCACATTGCAGCAGCCGCTGGCTCCTCGTGTTACCGATAGATATGCCGCTGCTGTCCCCTTTGGCGCTGACCCCGCTGTTGCGATACCCGATATTGCACCGCCATGGCGCCTTTATTGAGGGTTTTCCGCTGCCGGTCATGCTTGAAAAGACAGAGGTACTGCAACAATTACTGGCTGGTTTATTGGCAGATCCATCGGCGAGCCGGTCTTTAAAAAGCGCCTGGAACAGGCTTGGACTCAAACAACTTTCAATGCAAACCCCTGAGGCCTTTCAAAACAGTAACAACCCGGCTGATTTTGCCAAAATTACCGCCCTGTTAGCGACGCCAGTCTGTCGTCAAGCAGGTGTTGCTGCGATACGGCCCTGCACTGGAGCTTAAGATGAATAAATTTCCAAACGAATTTCCGTTGCAATTAGCGATAGTCACAGTCTCCAATCGTCATACCATTGCTACCGATGATACCGGTGAAATGCTCAGCAACGCGTTGCAGCAACAGGGGCATCAGCTTTGTCAGCGCGTCATCGTGCCGGAAAATCTTTACCAAATCCGTGCTGTCGTCAGTCATTTGATTGCGGATACTCAATCACAAGTGATTTTGTTATCAGGCGGCACCGGGTTTCATGCCAAAAATTGTACGGTGCAGGCGATAACGCCGTTATTTGACCGTGACATCCCGGGATTTGGCGAACTGTTTCGCACCTTATCCTTTCAAAAAATTGGCAGTGCGGCGCTGCAATCGGGTGCCAGCGCGGGGATCGCCAATCAAAAACTGATTTTTGCGATACCAGGCAGTGCAGACGCTGCACAACTTGCAGTGGAGCAGATCATTTTTCCGCAGCTGCTGGCGCACACCAAACCCTGTAATTTTACCAGCTTATTACGCCGGGCTGGTCCCTGCGCAAATGAATAAAAGGAACACCTGATGCCCGAACTGACCCATTTAAATGCGCAAGGAGAAGCAAGCATGGTGGATATTGCCGGCAAAAATGCCAGCAGTCGCACCGCCATCGCCCAGGCTGAAGTAACCATGCTCCCGGCCATTGTCGCCACCCTGGCACAACTTCCCAAAGGTGATGCGTTAGCTTGTGCAAGGATCGCCGGCATCATGGCGGCGAAAAAAACCGCTGAATTGATCCCACTGTGTCACCCGTTGCTGCTGAGTAAAATTGATATTCAATTTGAGTTGGATCCAGTGCGCGGCAAAGTGCTGGTGCAGGCATTGTGTAAAGTCGAAGGTAATACCGGTGTGGAAATGGAAGCGTTAACTGCGGTCAGCATTGCCGCGCTGACTCTGCACGATATGGCCAAAGCGGCAGATCCGGCGATTGAAATTAACAGAATTCATCTACTGGAAAAAATCGGTGGCAAGTCAGGCCACTGGCAAAGACCGGCCGCGCAGGAGTAATAATGCCATGAAAGCAAGCCAAGACACCGCCGTATTGTTTTTTGCGTCATTACGAGAAGCGATGAAAACTCCGAATCTGAACCTTGCTCTGGAAAATCCGGTGCAGGTCTGTGAACTAGTGCAACTGATTGCCACACAGTCTGCAGCTTACGCCGCGGCACTGGCTGGTCGGGAGTTGTTGGTTGCAGTGAATGAGCAATTAGTCACGCAGCAATGTATGGTAACGCCCGGCGATACCGTGGCGTTATTTCCTCCCGTCACCGGAGGCTGAACATGACCATAAGCATCAACTGCCGTATTCAAACCGAAGATTTTTCAGTGACAACGGAATATCAGGCGCTGCAACGGCCGGACTGTGGCGCGGTGGTACTTTTTTCAGGTCTGGTGCGCGAACATTTTGCCCCCATCGCGCCGCTGTCCTGCGAAAACACCTCTGCAGGCGTCGACCGGCTGCTCGCCTTAGAACTGGAACATTATCCCGGCATGACCGAACGCAGCATTATTGCTATTGCCCAGCAGGCGGCAGCACGTTATGACCTGCGCGCCGTGACTATTATTCATCGCATTGGCGTGCTGCCGGTGCATGAGCAAATCGTATTGGTCGGCATTGCGTCGCCGCACCGCCGTGATGCTTTTGCGGCTTGTGAGATGTTGATGGACTTCTTAAAAAATGAAGTGCCGCTGTGGAAAAAAGCGCATTTTCAGCAATCTAGCGCCTGGGTCGAGGCAAAAGCTTCGGATAAAACTGCTTTAGCACGGTGGGAGCAGCGACCATCATGAGCTATCTACTTCGAGGTTGCTGGCTACTGTTGCTTTGCTGCCTTTGCAGCAGCGCTTTAGCGGCAGAAAAACTCACCGTCGCCGCCGCCTCAGATTTACGCTTTGCACTGAACGATATTCTGCAGGCATTTACCAGCCAATATCCAGAACAGACATCGGCACAGCCAATTCAGGTGATCTATGGGTCGTCCGGCAAAATCAGTCAACAAATTCGCCAGAGCGCACCTTTTGATGTGTTTTTTTCAGCCGATCAACGCTTTACCCAAGAACTCTATCAAGCGGGCCTGACCCGCGATGCCGGCACCCTATTCGCCAGCGGGCGGCTGGTGTTATGGAGTACTAAGCATGATATGCGTGGAGTTCCGTTGGCTGATCTGACGCTGGAAAAGTACCACAAGATTGCCATTGCTCAGCCAAGTCATGCGCCTTATGGCGAGCGAGCCAAACAAAGTCTGCAAACCGCCGGTGTCTGGTTGCAACTGGCGCCTAAGCTGGTATTTGGCGAGAACATCGCGCAAACCGCTCAGTTGGCACAAAGTGGCGCTGCGGATGTGGCAATTATCGCGTTATCACTGGTTAAAAATCCTCATCTGGCAGCAAGTGCTACCAATAACAATCATGCTGAACACTATCAATTGCTTGATGAAGCAACCTATCAACCCCTGCTGCAAACCTATACCCTGACCCACTCCGGTGCACAAAAGCCAAGGGCCCTACAACTGTTGAAGTTTATGCAAAGCCAGCAAGCGCAACAAATTCTGCTGCATTATGGTTTTGAGTTGCCCAAACCGGACCTGACCCAATGACAACTGTTGATATGGTAGGTTCCGCAACATCAGCATTGGGAGCCGCTGACTGGCAGGCAATCCAACTGACACTGACATTGGCTTTCTACACTATGTTGCTATTGCTGCTTATCGCCACGCCACTGGCCTGGTGGCTCAGCGCCACGCCACATCGTGACTCAAGACGCGGATATTGGCTGCGCACCACAGTGCAAACTCTGGTCGCGCTACCGCTTGTGCTACCGCCAACCGTGCTGGGATTTTATCTGCTGTTACTACTGGGGCCACAAGGGATGGTCGGTAGCACTTTACAGCAACTTGGGCTGCCGCATCTGGCGTTTTCATTTGGCGGTATCTTGTTCGCTTCGGTCCTGTATTCCCTGCCCTTTGCGGTGCAGCCACTTCAACAGGCGTTTGAACAGCTCGGCCGGCAACCGGTGGAGATTGCCGCTAGCCTTGGCGCAGGTCCGATCGACCGGTTTTTCAGCGTGGTACTGCCGATGTGTAAAGGTGGTTATATCGTCGCCGCGACACTGAGTTTTGCACATACCCTGGGTGAGTTTGGGGTGATTTTAATGCTGGGTGGCAGTATTCCGGGACAAACCAAAGTGCTGTCGATTGTGATTTACGATCATGCCGAGGCGATGAACTACGCCGCAGCCCAGCAGCTGTCGTTGATGTTGTTACTGTTCTCATTTGCCGTGCTGTTTGTGGTGTACAGCGTACGACGTAAAATCGGAGGCGGCTGATGGCACAACTGCGGCTGCAGGCGAACTGGCAGCGGAAAAACTTCAACCTGAATATTGATACCACACTGCCGGCACAGGGGATCACCGCATTATTCGGCCGCTCTGGCTGCGGCAAAAGTAGTTTATTGCGATTGATCGCGGGCCTGGACACTATCCCCGCAGCCACCGTGGTTTTTAATAATCAGCAATGGCAAACCGGCCGCAGTTTTATCCCCTTGCATCAGCGCCGAATTGGCCTGGTGTTTCAGCAAGCCAGCTTATTACCGCATTTATCTGCCGGACAAAATTTGCGCTACGGCTTTGAGCGGGTGCCGGCAGCAGAACGCCGATTACAGCCAGATCAGGTGATCCGGATGCTGGAACTACAAACCATCTTAACGCAGCCGGTCAATAGCCTGTCCGGCGGGCAACAACAACGACTAGCGCTAGGCCGAGCCTTACTGGCGAATCCGCAGTTGTTGCTGTTGGACGAGCCTTTCGCTGCGCTCGATAGCCAAAGCAAAACTGCGATTTTGCCATATATCCGCACTCTGGTTAGTGAAACCAAAGTGCCGATCATTTTTGTGTCGCATGATAGCCGTGAAGTAGAAAAACTTGCCGATCACCTGGTGCTTATGGACGGTGGTCAAATCCGCCAACAAAGTGACATTAAAACGGCGTTGGCCGATCCGCAAAGTCCGCTATTTGATGGTTCAGACATCACCTCGTTGTTTTTTGGCAAGGCAGGCAAAGTTGACCAATGGGGCCGCCACCCTGTCTTCAGCGACGGTTGCTGTATATGGCTTGGTGCCGGAACAGAATTCAGATCAAATGACGTAATGGACAACACCAACACCGGCGAAGTACGACTCTGTATCCGGGCAAAAGATGTCAGTTTGGCCTTAAGGGAACTGCCGGACATTTCCATTCAAAACCAGTTATCCGCGCAAATTATCAAGTTGCAGCCTTATTTACAGCAGATATTGGTCACGCTAAAACTTGCAGACGGACAATTACTTCAAGCAGAAATTACCCCCTGTGCCGCTGCACAATTGCAGCTTCAGCCTGGCATGCCCGTGGTGGCACTCATTAAGGCCATCGTTATTCGCTGAGAATGGCGAAATGAACAGACAGGATGAATTCGTTAAACTGCCCCTAAATTTCAAACAGTCAACGGGGTCAGAGTCATTGATTTTGGATTGAAATAATCAACGGGATCAGAGTCATTGATTTTGGATTGAAAGATGCGAACGGCTGAAATATCAAATACCAAATATCAATGACTCTGACCCAATTGATCCGCTATGTCGTAGCACAAAGGCCACGCTGAAAACTAGCCAACTTGTCGCTGTAACTGTGCTGCGGTAACATCACTTCAATCAGTCTTGACCTGCGGGTGTCAGCCAGTGCGTCCGCCAGCGCGCCGTCAAATTGTTGTTCATTCCAGATCTGACTAGCACCACAGCCCATGGATCTGCCAAGTGCGGCATACTGCCAGCCGCCTAAAGCAGTGGCGTTTAATTCCGGAGCAAAGGCTTTAATCATCCCCCAACTTTGATTGTTCAACACGATCACAATCGGGTTCAAACCATAACGCTGACAATGGCCAAGCTCTAAACCGGTCATCTGAAATGCGCCATCGCCGACTAGCACGATCGGCCTTAAACCAGAACTCAGCTGGACACCCAAAGCGGCTGGCACGGCAAAGCCCATCGAGGCATAAAAAGCTGGAGCCAACAGCATAGAGGGTTCAGCCGATAAGGCGGCAAATAAACAATCGCCGATATCTACGACAAAAGGATATAACTGCGACTGTTGGCTTAACAGGTGATGCAATCGTCTGACTAAAGTATCTGAGCGCCAGCATGGGGACTGCTGCGGTTTTGCAGCTCTCTCCGATTGAACAGTAGCAGTGGCGGACTCCAGCACCCTTGCATCCACAGATGGCAGCGCTGCATCGCTAGCGTCACCAAACGCCTGCTGCAGCAGCGTTAACACCTGGCAAGCGGGCAACTCCACCAGGGAACCATCCGGTAAAATGCTCTGCTGCTCGTTGACCCAAAGCACCGCTCTGCCCGCCAGCAAATGTGGATGCGCGGCAAAATTGCTGTCTGATCGGATCACCCCAGCGCAAATCAGCAAATCAGCCTGCAGCAACCAGGGCAAACCAGCATCTTCTTTGCCGCCGCTATAAACGCCTTTGTACCAAACAGCGCTGATATCCAGCACACCACGGCCCAACAAGGTCGTCAGTGCCGGCATACCAGAATGCTGTGCTAATTCAGTGACTGCCAGATCAAAACCAAATCGTTTTGCTTTCACGCCCACCAGCAAACATGGCTGTTTGTACTGAGCACTCACCGTCTGACAAAAGCTTGTGAATAGCAGTTCGGCAGCATGCTTTTCAGCGTTTTTATTGCTCTGGCCGACCACTGTTGTGCTCACTACGTTATTTTCGATGGCGCCGGTATTTGCTTCGGAAGAATGTGTTCGGTGCTCAACCGCAACCATCGCCATATCCCGCGGCAGTTCGATCAATACCGGTCTGCTGGCTGATTTTGCCAGTGCCATGATCTGCGCCAGGTCAGTCGCGGCTGTGGCTGGATTATCCAGCCGGCATTGTGCGCACGTCACTTCGGCTAGAATCCGCCGCTGCGCGTCCAAATCGCTGATCTGATGGTGTAACAATAACCCAGAGTCCACTTCGGCCTGCGATGGGTAACCGGCAAAAACGAATAAAGGTACATACTCCATATAGGCTTGGGCAATGGCATTGACGGCATTCAGCGCACCGGCACCATAAGTCAGCATCACCGCTGCCGGACTATTGCTCCAACGCGCTGCGGCATCGGCGGCAAATACCGCTGAAGGCTCATGACTGAGCTGAATAAGCCGCAAGCTACAAGCTGAAGCGCCCTGCAGCTCCAGTGCCTGTAACCAGGGCAGTACAAAATCGCCCGGCACAGTATACAACTCCGTAATGCCATGACCCTGCAGCAGCCGGGCCAGCGTTTGGGACAACGTTTCTGTATGCATCAAAATATCCTGTGGGATCACCCAACTTGGCTAAAACTAGCGCTATTTAAGGCGTAAATGCAGCAGCAAAGGTTGCGCTACATCAACAAAACCGGCGGCTTTGCCAAGGCAGAATAGGTAGTCTTGATGAGGTATTATTGAAGCAACTCAGGGCCGTAAGGCCCTGAGTGCAAATGAGTGTAATGCTGTGAATAAATTCAACTACAACCACCAATGGCTTTTCGGTTGAACCCAGATTTCTTCTCCGGCCTGCACATCCGAGCGCGGTTGTTCCAACCAGGTTAAGGCGTCCGCCATCAGCAACGAAGTTAACATGCCCGAGCTATCGGTCCCGACCGGCTCCGCCTGAATGCCATCGGCCGTCACCTGCAAACTAACCCTTTGCATATCGAGCCGCCCAGGCTTTTTGCGCAATGGCTGTGTGGCAGTGGCTACCCACAACTTCGGGCTTTTCAGCGGTTGGCCACTGAGTAACTGCAAAGCGGGGATCAACAACTGTTCACAAGTCACAGCGGCGGAGACCGGATTGCCTGGCAGACCAAAAATCCACACAGGTGGAGTTTGTTCAGTAGGTTTGCATTGCAACCAACCAAAGGCAAAGGGTTTACCGGGCTTGATCGCCACTTGCCAGAAATCCATTTGCCCCATTTCGGCAAGCACCTGCCGGGTATAGTCAGCATCACCGACCGATACGCCACCACTACTGACAATCACATCAACTTCGGTTGCGGCCTGCGTAAACAAGGCGCGAAGAGCCACCGGATCGTCTGCCACCCAGCCTAAATCAATTACCTCGCAGCCAAACCTTTTCAGCACGCCAAGCAACATGATCCGGTTACTGTCAAAGAGATCGCCCTCCATTAAAATAGAGCCGGGCTGCTTTAACTCGTCGCCACTGGATAACACCCCCACCCTTACCTTTTGGTACACCTTAATCTTTGCAATACCAAGCGTCGCTAATAAACCAAGCTGCAACGGGCCAAGGACGGTACCTTTGGCCAGCACAAGTTGCCCAAGCTCCAGCTCACTGCCGCACAGGCGGATATGCTGCCCGGCCACCGGACGCCTGGTTAGCGCTAAATGGCTGCGTTGGTCATTCAGCCAGCGGGTATCTTCCTGCATCACCACCGTATCCAAATCGGCGGGCACCACAGCGCCGGTGGTGATCCGCAGACAAGCCCCAGGCGGAACTTCTCCCTGATAAGGATGACCAGCCAGACTTTGGCCAATCACAGGCCACTGTTGATTTGGATCAGCAATGACATCGGCAAAACGCAACGCATACCCATCCATTGCTGCATTGGTGGCCGTCGGCACCGGTAGCGGCGAGTACACATCTTCGGCCAGAGTTCGGTCTAAAGCGCCATCTATTGCCACTGCTGTTGAACACAGTTGTAGCTGTTGACTGATAGTAGTCACCAGCCGCGCCAGCGCATCGACCAGCGGCAGCATAGGTTTGACTGCTTTTGTTTGCGGGTTCATCTGTTGTAAATTGCTGCTTTGCGATTCCATGCGTCCCCACTACTTCTTACTTTGAAAATTAACCATCCAGACCGCAGCTTCGACACGTGAACGCAGATGCAGTTTTTTCAGCAAATGCTTCACATGCACCTTCACAGTACCATCTGAGATACTAAGCTCACGGGCAATCAGTTTATTGCTGCGCCCTTTGGCAATCAGCTCAAGGATTTCCTGTTCACGATGGGTCAGCTGGCTTAAATCCGTGGCTGGTTTTTCTACCGGTCGCCGAATGGCTTCGGCTAAAGCAGCATTAACCGCTTCACTCAGGACCATTTTGCCTTGCACCGCTTTTTTGATTTGTTCCAACAACTCGTCAGGGTCCGAGTCTTTTAACAGATAACCATCCGCGCCCAAACTAATGGCTTTAATCACATCTTCATTCGAATCGGATACCGTAAGCATGACAATCCTCGAAGTGACGCCATCATCACGCAGCTGTTTCAGGGTCTGATGACCATCCATGCCCTGCATATTTAAATCCAGAATAATTAAATCCGGATCCAGTTCATTGGCCAGCGCGATAGCTTCTGCCCCCGAACTAGCCTCAGCCACCACCTGTAATGAGTCTTCAAACGCTAATAGTTGACGCAATCCTTTGCGTAACAACGGATGGTCATCAACCAGCATCACGCTGTAACTATCAGTTTCTTCGGCGAGTTGTTTTTGCTGTTCTGACATGCTTGTGTTCCTGTGAGCAACTAGTCTGCTGCCTATTAAGAAATATTCCGTTTGCGTTGATGTTGATTTATATCATGCCCGCTGCATACACCAAAATTATGCTTCAAGACACGCCCCATAAAAACCGCCTTTCGCACCAAGGTACATTATTGTTTTTATTAACTTTTATTTAGATGCAACAACAGAAAATACCTCATTGTAGGTATCACCAACAAGCTGTTTTGGAAAGCGTTGTAACTCTTCAGATCGATTGAGAGCCTTGCAATGCCCATGCATAGTGGCAGGGATACGAAAAACTATGAGGAATTTTTATGGCCGATCTAAAAAGATGGCAACCAGAAAACGAACAATTCTGGGCGGAAACGGGTAAAGCCATCGCTACCCGCAATCTTTGGATCTCGATACCAAGCCTGTTATGCGGCTTTGCGGTCTGGATGTTATGGAGCATTCTGACAGTCCAGATGCTAAATCTTGGCTTTCCTTACAGCGCCAGCGATTTATTCTCATTAACTGCGATCGCCGGGCTAACCGGGGCGACCTTGCGCATTCCGGCCAGTTTTTTTGTCCGGTTATGTGGCGGGCGCTACACCGTCTTTTTAACGACTTCACTGTTGATGCTGCCGGCAATTGGCACCGGTCTGGCACTACAAGATAAAAATACGCCGTTTTGGGTGTTTCAGCTGATGGCGCTGTTGTCGGGTATTGGTGGGGGGAACTTCGCCGCCTCGATGTCAAATATCAGTTTCTTTTATCCAAAAAAACAACAAGGTCTGGCGCTTGGGTTAAATGCAGGCCTTGGTAATTTTGGCGTGACCAGTATGCAAATTCTGGTGCCGCTATTTATGACCTTTGGCGCTTTTACCTTGGTGGGGGGTGGCGACTCAATGACACTGCAAAAAGCCAGTGGCACCTTGATTGGTGCCATTCCGGCCGGCAGTGAAACCTGGGTACAAAATGGCGGTTTTGTCTGGTTATTGTTGTTGGTACCTTTAGCCGTCGCGACTTGGTTTGGTATGAATAATATCAATACCGATGAAGTCACCCCAAAATTGCCATCGGCACCCGTGTCATTTGCCATTCAGTTGTCGATGCTGGCCATTGGTTTTTTGACTGCGATAGCCGGCCTGTGGCTGATGTTACCTGAGTCAGCCAATGGCTCCGGCTTTGGCGTCCCCAAAGAACTGGTGCTGATTGCTGTGTTATTCGCCACGGTATTTTTATTAAAACTACTGCCCGGCGCCATTCGCACTAGCCTTGAGCGTCAATATCAAATATTCGGTAATAAACACACCTGGGTGATGAGCATATTGTACGTGATGACGTTTGGCTCTTTTATTGGATTCTCTGCTGCCTTCCCACTGTCGATCCAGGTGATATTTGGTTATAGCCATCAATTGGTAGACGGGGTGATGACACACACTACGGTGAATCCAAATGCACCAAGTGCGCTGACCTACGCCTGGATTGCACCCTTTATTGGTGCCTTGATCCGGCCGGTTGGTGGTTGGTTGGCCGATAAACTTGGCGGTGCTTTTGTCACTCAGTTATGCTCGCTGGTGATGGTGGCCTGTGCCTTAGGAGCGGGTTACTACATGCAACAGGCTTATCAATCAGCAACGCCTGAGCAGTATTTTATGCCGTTCTTTTTGATTTTCCTCGGCCTGTTTGCAGCTAGCGGTATTGGGAATGGTTCCACTTTCCGAACAATTGCGGTGGTTTTTCCAAAAGAACAAGCAGGCCCGGTACTGGGCTGGACATCAGCCGTCGCGGCTTACGGCGCATTTTATATTCCACAGGTGTTTGGCGAGCAAATCAAAGCGGCCACCCCGGAATATGCGATGGTCGGGTTTGCGCTGTTCTATGCCTTATGTTTGGTCATCAACTGGTTCTTTTACTTGCGCAAAAATGGTGAGTACTACAACCCATAATGAAAAGGATATTGAAGCCGACTGGGCTTGTGGTTTCAGTTGGCTTTTGAATCCTTAGTTTTATCTGAAGTATAAAGCATCAACTCTGCCAAATCACACTCGAAATAATCACACAAAATTTCAATCGTTGCCGTTGTAGTCGAGTGGCGGTACTTCGGGTTTGCCATTTTGGCTAATGAGGTGCGGTTTACCCCTGTCTCGTCCGACACATTTTGCATAGTGATCTTGCGACCTTCCCGGGCAGCTTTTGCTTCTATGAGCTCTTTGATACGAAAAATAATCATAAAATCCTATAATGTTCTTTGACAGAACACCTCCCCTCATCTATTTTGTTCTTTGAAAGAACATTTTTGATAAGGGGTGTTTATGTCACATACGTTGTTAGACGCCAGACAACTTTCCAAACGCATTCATTACAGTTCAGTGTATATCAATCGCGTCTTGAAAGATTCAGTTTTTCACGAAGGCATACATTACATCCGTCCTTTTAGTGGACGAAAGATCTTGTATATCTGGGAAGCAGTCGAAACCGAGCTGTACAAAGCAGGTGTCCGTGGTTGTTACGCCATCCCGATGTCGCGCGGAGGTGTTTCTTATGGCTAGTATCCGCAGCCGCAATGGCAAACTCTTCCTAGATTTTTATTATTCTGGTGTGCGCTGCCGCGAACAAACTGAACTGGATGATTCAGTGCTTAACCGGCGAAAACTCGAGAGGCTGCTGAACACTATCACACAAGACATCAACCTCGGGATCTTCATATATCGCGATGTGTTTCCGCACTCAGCAAAAATGGCTCAATTTACCGATGCGGACCAACAAGCGCTGATTAAAAAGCAGCAAAATGCGCATCTGGTCAGCAATCATCAACATAAGTTACGTTCGACCGATTTTGCTGCCATGGCGCTGGATTGGTACGAAACCAACCTCTGTCGCTGGCAGCCGGGCTATCAATACAACATCCGGCTTATCATAAACAGTTATTTGCTACCGGTCTTTGGTTCACAGCAGCTACATGAGATCACACGCGCGTCTATCCTGCAATTTCGCGCCGATCTAGCGGCATTAAAACCAGAAAAATCGGCAGACTTTATCAACCACGTCATGGGCACTTTACGAATGATCCTGGCTGAAGGCGCTGCTCGTTACAACTTGCCGCTGGTCTTTACCAATATTAAGACGCTGCGCATTGGACAGACGGAGGTGAACCCGTTCACGTTACAACAAATGCATAACCTCATCGAGGCAGTGCGAGTAGACTTTAAAAACTACTACATCGTACGATTTTTAACCGGCCTGCGGACAGGGGAGATCGACGGTTTGCAGTGGAAATATGTCGATTTTGATCGTCGACAGATTTTAGTGCGTGAAGCAATTACCAACGGCAAGTTGGGACCATTAAAAACGCCGAGTAGTCGACGGGAAATTGACATGAGTACTCCTGTCTATGAGGCATTGCTTGAGCAATATGAAATGACCGGCAAAACTTGTCCTTTTGTGTTCTGCAACACTGCCAACACCCCGCTTGATCACCGTAATGTACGTGATCGCATCTGGGCGCCATTACTCAAGCAACTGAAGATACCATACAGGCGACCATACGAAACAAGGCACACGACAGCAACACTGTGGCTCGCAGCTGGCGAAAACCCGGAGTGGATAGCACGACAGTTGGGGCACGCGAATACACAGATGTTATTTAGGGTTTATAGCCGCTTTGTGCCGAATCTGACACGCCAGGATGGCGCATCATTTGAGCAGCTGTTAAAGTCTCACCGTGATAAAAAGGGCTGACCAGGCCCTGCCATCGACTACACAAAAATCAAAATCGGGAACGATCGCAGTTAAGCCCAGTTAACTGCGTTTTTTTGGCCAATTGAAGCTCCCTCTCTGATTAGCGATGTTTTAAACAATTGTTTGAATTTTGTTTTTCAGGATTTCATCAGCTACTTTCCAGGTTATCCACCATCAACCCTGACATAGTGAAACTGCCCGCGATTACTGCCAACAAAGTCACTCTCGCTAAATACGCAAAAACCCAGTAAATTCGGGCAAATCTTGCCAAATTCCGGAACGAATAAGTTTGCTGCCGAAAATGCCTGTTTGGGGTAGAAAATCTATCTTAGCAGCATTTGGACCAATCACTTTGTTTGCAGGGAGCGTGCATCAGATGTCTGCTGATACCCTGACACAGGCATGTTTTTTTGCCTGAGTCCTTATCGAAACCAGCCAGAGTAAAACCCCTGCAGGCCAATAAAATCAAGCCGGTGGGGGTCAAAACCAGAATGCGCCCGCCGGTGCCCAAAAACATGCTTTGATACTGGCAAAAGCGGTTTAGAACGCAGTGCTTCATCCTTTAGCTCACGAACACAATTTCTTCAGGCTTTTGATTTTCTTTGTTTAAATTTGATATAATGCTGATGTGAACTGGCATTCACCAATGCACGCCGCACCTTGACATGGTGGGGGTCGGTGGTTCGAGTCCACTAGGACGCACCAATATTTCTTATACTACCCTGCCATATTTTACAAAGCCCATTTTGCATTTTTGAACTACATCGATGAAAATTGGAGCTAGATGCTGCTATTTTTTCGAAAATGAAATCATGTTTGACTTTAAAATTGGCAAATTTAACGCATATTTTAAGACTTGGCACGCCACAAACTCAGGTCACCTTTTTGGGATCGCCTCATCACAACACCCTTGGTTTTTGAAAATAAATGACCAGCGATAGCGATGTTGCTATCACTGCCAATATATTCACTCAAAGACTTCCAATTGCAACTGACGGATTACCTGACAAAATCGGTTTCATCAGATTGCTTCACTAACCTGTTGCCACAACGGAATCACAAAAGTTCATCCGCTGCGAATTAGTCCGTTTGCAATGCGGTGATCGGGTCCAACTCTGATGCCTTGATAGCCGGATAAACACCAAAGATGACACCAATCAAGGCACAGATACTAAAGGACAACACGATGGCCGGGATCGACCATGAAACGGCCCATTCCGAATAAAAGGCAATCAGTTCAGACAAAACAATCCCAAACACAATACCCAGTACTCCACCGGCAATCGCAATTGCAAAACTCTCGGCGACAAATTGCAACCGGATATCACGCTTGGTAGCGCCAACCGCCCGCAGCAGGCCTATTTCCTTGGTTCGCTCCAGCACTGTTGCCAGCATGATATTCATAATGCCAATCCCACCGACCAACAATGAGATCCCTGCCACACAAGACATTACGATATTAAAAATCTGCTGAGTTTGCTTTTGTTGTGCCAGCAAAGCGGCCGGCACAATCAGTTGATAATCATCAATGTCTTTATGCCGCTGCTTCAACATAAAATCGAGGGCGCGCGCTACAACCGCCGTTTGTTCACTATCTTCGAGCTGAAGTCTAAAACCACTTAATTCAGCGCCAAGTGGTAGCGAGCGGAAGCGACTGCTGGCGGTATTGAGTGGTAAAAACAACTGATTTTGCTCACCACCTAATTTAATCCCCTGAAATTCCTGCTGATCTTCATCCCGCGACGCCAACACACCAATCACCGTTAACCAAACATGATTCACCTTCACCGGCTGTCCAAGCGCATTGCCGTCCGGGAACAAGGTTTGCGCCACTTGAGATCCTAATATGGCAACCTGCGCCGCATAGAGATCTTCTTCTTCAGTGAAATTCCGGCCTTGGGCAAAACTTAAATTGCTCAGGTCCATATAGCTGGCGCTAACGCCAATCGCTTTGGCTTCACTTTTCGCCTGATGACTTAACAACGCATAGGTATCAAGTGACCGTTCGGCGCTAAAACCGGTGATACCGGGCAAGGTACTGACCGCCGTCTGCATATCACTTTGGGTCAAACCCAGCGAATGTTTACGCTGTTCTAATAAAGTTTTTTCATCAAAGGTTTTACCCTCCACAATCAGATTGCGCAGGCCCATGGTTTCAATCGTTTTTAAAGCTTCCCGCTCGGCGCCTTCACCGATGTTTAACATCGCGATGACGGCACCGACACCAAAAATCATCCCGAGCAGCGTCAAAAAAGTGCGCAATTTGTGCTGAGCGAGTTCCGCCAGCGTATCTTTGATGATGACCTGATACTTCATCTGTCAGCTTCCTATATCAATCAATGCAATGCGATCGTCCACTTCAAGCCCGGTCAATACCTCGGCGTGAGTCAGGCTTTTTTCACCGATACTGATCGGCTGTTTTTCAAAGCGGCTGCCCTGCAGCTTCCAGACAAACAATTGCTGCTCTGCATTAAAAATGGCATGCAACGGCACCAGTAACACCTGGTCGCGGTTCATCACATCGATAGTCGCGCGGATCTTGATCCCTGGCATAAAGGCCGGATGTTGTTTCGCAGGCTCGACCACAATATCAATATATTTGCGCGGATCCCGCCGTTCGCGAGACCGTGCGACTTGACTGACATTCAGCACTTTCCCCGTGAGTTGCTGGCCAGGATCAGCAGCCATCACAAACCGAACTTGTTGGCCTTCTGCCAGCCCCTTTGCTTCTTGTTCAATGACTTGCAGTTTGATGTGCTGCAAACTTAAATCCGGAATACTACCAATTTTAGAACCAGGGAAAACCATCCCGCCCACTTCAGGTTTTTCGCCACGCCAGTTGGTTTCAAACAGGAGCACCCCACGATGCGGCGCTTTAATTTCCAGCGCATTTAAACCACTTTCAGCCTGACTGAGTAGACTTTGTTGCTGATCCTGCTGCAACTGCAGCAACTCGAGCTCGCCCTGGCTTTTTTGCTGAAAACTCTGCTGCTGCCAGCCCAAATATTGCTGCTTCTCAGACAAAAACTCTTTGTTTTGCATGGAGTCGAGAATTTCCAGTCGGGACCGGATCTGCACATCATCAATATTAAATCGATCAGCAAAGGTAAATTCGCGTTTTACCAGCTGCTGATCCAAACCAAGCTTCAGTAAATCCCCTTGTTGCTCGGTCTGCTTTTTTGATTTATCTGCGACAACGCCGGCTAAGGCCGTATTGGCTTCGCGTTTTTCGCGTTGCAACTGAGTCGAGTCAAAAATAACCACGGTTTGCCCGGCAGCAATTTCACTAAATTCCGGCGATATCTGGGCGATAAACCGAGGTCCACGACTTGCTGGTGCATTAATACTGACCGAATTCACCGCAAACAATTCGCCATCAGCATTCACCTGATGCTGTAATGGTTGCAGATGTAATTCATAGGTCGGGACCGAGGATTTACTGTCGTCGCAACTGCTCAACAAAAAGACCGAGAGCAACAGCGTTAATTTAATTGGAGAACTGATTGGAAAGCTCATCGGGCTGGCTCCTGTGCTTTGTCACCACTTAAATCAGCACTTGCCGATACCGGGTTTGGCTTCCTTTGCGTTGATGCTGTGGTTGCTGCGGTGAGTTCCGCAGTTGGTGCAGCATTATGCGACTGAATCGTCAGTCGGGCGCTCATCCCGGGTCGCAACAGTTCAGCATCAAGCTGGTCAAACTTCACCTGCGCGTCGACCACCCGACTTAAATTTGTTGCTGATTTATCGCGTACCGCCATGCCGAGACTGGTTAAAGTGCCAGCAAAACTTCGCTCTGGAAGAGCATCAATCTGAATTTGCACTTTTTGGCCTAATTGCAGACGTTTGATATCAATTTCATCAATTTCAGCTTTGACATACAAAGAATCAAGCTGTGATATTTCGGCAATAGGTTGACCAAATTGCACATTATCGCCGACCGAATATTTCTCACCTTCATAATCGGTGACATAAATCACCATGCCATCAAATGGTGCCTTGACCTTCATCATGCCAATTTCTGTCGTCGATTGCTCAACTTCACTTTCCAGTCGGGCAATTTTGGATTGCAACATTTCAGCTTGTGATTTTCGTTGCTGCTGATGAAAGTCCAGCCGGCTTTTGGCGAGATCATATTGATTACTAGCGATGGTAAAATCGATGCGGGCTTTACGCCGGTCATTGGCTGAGCGGGAATGATCGGTAATTTCAGCTTTGCGCTGATCACGTTCAAACTCCATTTTGCGTTCCGCCAGCTCTAGTTTTAGCTGCTCAAAGCGTTGTTCATCCTGTTGCAGCCGATTGGCCAATTCCTGTCGTGCACTTTGCAGTTCAACTGTTTTATTTTCCAGTTCATCAGCAATGGTTTGAGCATTAAAACCAACCACCACATCACCTGCTTTAAGCAAGCTGCTTTCAGGCGCCAACTCTTTGATATTGTATTGCCATAACTGCCGGACACTCGGTGGTGAGGCTTTAAAGGACGTAGCAGCCACCAGCTCACCAGTGGCTTTTACCGATGGCGTCTGAACGACCTTGGCAGTTTCTTCGGGTTGGTCGCAACCTTGCAATAGACAAACCATCAGAAGGCTTAAGCAGAAACGTGGTAGCAGCAAATGCTTCATAATGCCGCCTCAATCAGTAAGCCCATGCCAAGCAAAGCATCATTCACCGGCAGTTGTTGTTGCGTGCGGAATGTGGCTTTAAAATACATCGCATTGCCCCAATTTTGTCGTTTTTCACCTTGTGGAGCCAGTTCTGCCAGCTGCACTTCAAATGGCTGACCTGGCGCCACATCAAAACGAGCAGTCAGAGTCTTCGCATTCTTCAATCGGCGGATATCCATTTCATGCACCCAGGATTCGATAAACAACCCCTGCTGCTCAACAACTTCGGCAATTAACCAGCCTGGCTGGGCTGTCACACCGGCGAAAAGCTTCGTTCGAAACCAAGGGTGCAAACCGTAATTAATCGCCCCTGCCCGTTGCGCATAAATACTCATTTTTTTCAGTTGTTCTTCGGCTTCGGCCAGTTCCGCAACGGTGGCTTGCTGCTGTAGTTGTTGCTTTTGTAGTGCCGTCGATTGGTTAATTCGGGCCGTCGCCAAAGTTTCAGCGGCTTTGTCTGCGGTGGTTCTGGCGCGGTTTAACTCTAATTGGTACTTCTCATAATCATACCGACTGAGGTTTGCCAATGGCACCGCTGCATCAATCCCGGCTTTTTCCAGCAGTAGCTGGCTACGTTTTAACTCAAATTCGGCTTCCATCACCAACAAGGCATGTTCAGAAACCAACTGTTTGTATTGCTCGTTGACGTTGATCAATTGGTTTTTCAGTTGTTCGATGTTTGCTTTGCTATTCCCTGCGTTAAAGACCGCCACCAAATCACCTTCAAGGACCGGCTCCCGTTCCGGCTTCAACCATTGCACCTGAATTTGCCAGGAATCACTCAGCGGTGCGACGATCGCCTGACGATGTTCGGACTGCAAAGTTCCTGTCAGCATCAAAGGCAATGAACCTGAAGTTGCGGTGCCTTGCAGCATCAAAAAAGCCAGTGGAATGATCATGATTTGTCCTCAATGATTTTGCCGTCACGCATCCGAATCACCCGCTGGGCATAAGCAGCTATTTCATCTTCGTGGGTTACCATTACAATGGTGTTCCCCTGCTGATGTAATTGCGTCAGGATTTGCATAATTTCGTCGGAAGTTTTGCTGTCGAGATTCCCGGTAGGTTCGTCGGCAAAAATCACTTTGGGGTGGTTCACCAGAGCCCTTGCTATGGCGACCCTTTGGCGTTGTCCACCCGACATTTCATGTGGTTTATGATGCATCCGGTGGCCCAGACCAACTTGCGTCAACAGGTCGTTAGCGCGAGCCAGCCCCTGCTCAGTTGGGATCTCGGTATAGCGCAGCGGTAGCGCGACATTTTCTGCAGCAGTTAATCTGGGAAGTAAATGAAACGACTGGAATATAAACCCAATATGTTGATTGCGGATCGCCGATAACTCTTCGTCATTCAGGGTGCTGACTGACTTACCATTTAGCTGATAGCTGCCGTCACTCGGTCGGTCGAGGCATCCCAATAGATTCATCAGCGTTGATTTACCCGAGCCCGAAGTGCCCATAATGGCGACAAATTCATTTTCAGCAATGTGAAGATTGATGTCAGCTAAAGCGATAACTTCGTTGTCACCTTCACCAAACACCTTTCGCAGTTGACGTACTTCTATCATCCTTTATATCCCGTCGAATCCAAATGAAACCGGTGGTATTTGTAACAAACATTACGAATAAATTAAGAATAACAATCAAACAGTTAAGCTAACTAAATTCAGTTTGCCATACAAAAGTTGGCAAGCAATATCAAAATACTTATTTTTCTGTTGATGATATGTAACATAATATTTCATAAAGGTGAAGTTTAGGCGGGGCAATTCGGGGGGCTTAGTTCTGCAATTTTTAATTTCACCTATTTGCTTACACCCAATTTGCCTGACTGGCGCTAAAACGCTGGGCGCAGCTCACTAGACCCACTTAACTGCCTGGTGTGAGCTGTCGTTGATGAGTTCTGCTTTTTCCAACCAACATCCTTGCCAGCCAGGTCCAGGACACCAACAGATGAAAAGACATCATACTGATAGCAAGCGTGCATAAGCTAGAAATTAGAAATTTAACCGCGATTGGCCAAGCTAAATCAGTCAGTAAAAACTGGATAAAAAACAGCACCGGTAAATGCACAATGTAAACCCAATAGCTGATATCAGAGATGTAACGGAGCAGTGGACTGCTGCGGTTTAAATGGCTTTTGGCATAAAGCACTGCACTGAGCGTCCACAATACGGCCGTAGCGGCTTCAAACACAACGACGATAAATTTTAATACGCCTTGGTTTTGCGCAGCCGGCAATAAGTAAAAGTAAAAGGCATAACTAACGGCACCAACACTGAAGTAAAAATGGCGATCCGGTGCATATCGCGGTATCAAATCCTTTTGCATAAAAAAACCATAACCTAAAGCGAAAAAGATCCCGTAAAACCACAGCGCCCATAACGCCGGAAAGATCCATTCTGGCGCCGGATATGGCACTGAAACCCAATAGAGAGCTGGAATACAGGCGATCATCATCAGCAGTAGCAAACTATTAGGTCGTAAGGCAAGAAGCCAATCGGTGAAGGAGGAGCCTAGCAAAATACGGGCGCAATAAGTCAGCAGGTACAAAAACAACAAATGATATAAAAACCACAGGTGCATGGTGGTGAGCAGTATTGGCGGCTCTGGCGTTGCCATCATGGTACGGATAACCTCAAAAAGTGGCGGTTGTTGCGAGACATAAGCAAGGCCAAATTGCATCACATAGTGCATCGACAACATTAACAATGGCAAAAACAGCACCAACGGCAGCGCTATCCGGAGCATCCGATTTTTGAAAAAAGCCACACCGCCAGACTTATGCAGCATCAATGCGCAAAAAAAGCCGGCCAGCAGGAAAAAAACCGGCATCCGGAATAAGTGGCTCGCCCAGGCAAACAGATCAAAACCGAAGTGGTTTTTTGGATCGGCACTCGGCCAAAACGAATGCAACATCGGGCTATACGCCAGTGCCGCATGGAAAAATAGCCCGGCGAGCATGGCCAAGGCGCGCAGGTTATCCATATAAAACAGGCGTGTTTGTCCCTGATCCTGTGGCATGGCCAAGACTCCGTTTTTTAGTGCATAAATTGGACTATCAGAACGTTATAAAATCAGAACGTTATAAAAAGCTGGTTTTTCGTCTTTGTAGGTAAGCCGTCAGCAGCAAAATACAAATCATCAAGCCGATGCTGATGAATAACATTGCCAATGAGACGCTGTTCCAGCTGGCCGTAGGCGCTTCCAGCGTCTGATTTATGGCAGGCATCCGTAATATCCAGATAATAAAACCGTTCAGCAACAGGTTGGTAATGATCATCACGGTGACGGTATACCCTTCGGAGTAGGTTAATAACGCGGTCGCGAGGTAACAACAATACGATAGCAAAATGAACACACTGACAAGCACGACTATAGGGATCACTCCGTTGTAAATAGGCGTGCTGACAATTACCAGTAACATCCCACCGACCAGCAATAGCCATGGCACCAAATACAGCGCCAAATTAGAACCTAACTTCGCCAACGCATAGTCTTGGGCGGTAATAGGTAAACTCATCATAAAAGCCAGAGTCTGATCTTTCTTTTCATTAACCACCAGTTCGACGGCTGAGCGCGCGCCAATCACAATCATTAAAGTAATCATCATAATGGCGCCGGTATTAAACATCAGAGGTGTTGCCATCCCCATCATACCAATGACCAGCACCCCACCCGCCATATAAGCAGCGAGCGACTTTTTCATCATTTGCCAATCTTTGACGATCAGCCGTTTAATCATTTGATTATTATTCATAGCCTTGATCATGAAATGAACTCCTATCTGCTGCGCTTTACATTGGCGACAAAAATTTCTTCCAGCGACATCCGATGTTGCTCCAGCACCTTAAAACCGGCGTGTTGCAACTGCGCACCAAACTCGGGAGTGCATTGGTCGGTAATGATTTCCGCAAGTTGGCCGTTGCGTTTAATACTGACGGCGCCTGCCACCTGTGCCGCGGCATCAGAGGCCAGCTGACATCTGAAGCGACCCCAGCTTTCCAGATAACTTTCTTTGTCCTGTAACGCCAACAACTTGCCTCGATCTAAAAAGGCAATTTGATCGGACAGTTTTTCGATATCGTGGGTATTGTGCGACGAGAACAACACACTGCGTTCATCGTCACGCAGAATGTCGGCCAGTTCACTTATTACCTCGTCACGCGCCACTGGATCCAAGCCCGTCGTTGGCTCATCCAGTACCAGTAATTTTGGCCGTCTGGCCAACACGAGTAATAAGCAGGCTTTGACGCGCTGTCCATGCGACAAACCTTTAATTTTCTGATCGGCTATTAGCTCAAAACGATGGAGCAAATCTTTGGCATAAGCCTTGTCAAACTGCGGATAAATACTTTGAATAAAATCCATATGCCATTGTAAAGTCTGGCTTTTATATAACCGCATATCATCCGAGGCAAAACCGATATCATATTTCGCCTGTACCTGTTGCTCCGGTAGCTTGTACCCCAGCACTTCAACCTGACCGGCTTGGGCTTTGACTAAGCCCATTAAAATGCGGATGGTGGTTGATTTACCCGCGCCGTTCACGCCTACCAATCCCAGTACTTGCCCTTTTGGCAACGCCAAATTAAGGTTTTCCATGGTAAAATGCGGGTAACGAATACTGATGTTCCGCATCTCAAAAGCAAGTTGTTGCATGACTTCCATCCTATTATTCACGGCGTGGTTCGCGCCGTAGCTCCAGTTGCTGCTGCACAGTGTCCAGAATTTGTTCTTCCGTCAGTTGCAGCTGTTTGGCTATATCAATGGCTTGGTCTAACTGTTGCTGCAGCTGTTGTTGCAACAATTGCAGTTGCAAATCCGGTTGTGCCGAAACAAAAGAGCCACGACCGGCTTGCGTCACAATGACTCCCGCTTGCTCCAGCTCGGCATAAGCACGTTTGACCGTAATCACACTGACCTTGGTTGTTGCAGCCAATTCACGGATCGACGGCAACGCCATATTCGTTGGCCAATCCCCCAGCAAGACCTTGCTGGTGATTTGCTCAACAATTTGTAAATACATTGGTTTCTTGTCTGTCGCCGACAGAAACAAGTCATCACTCATAAAAATTCCTGCATGCAGTTCATCCGTGCATATTTGATATGCACAGTATATATACAGATATACACAGTCAAGAGAAATATTTCAGAAAATAGCTGAGGGCGCGTAACGACAGCGCGTACTAACCTTGTAGAGAGGACTTTATTAAGTAGAGAGTGAGTCATCGGGGTTCAAGCAGTCAACGATGGTGATTTTAGAATTAAATTTTGAGAAACCAATTAGTTGAATTTACGAATAGCAACGTTAAATCAAAATAAAAAAGCCTGATAGGTGACCTAACTGGCTTTATTTATTTTGATGAAAAAACTGTTCGTTGAGCAGCATAATTAAACGTTTTTTGGCCTTAGTAAAAATAACGACAAACCAAACAAGACTAAATGGACCAAGTGTCATTCGTTTCGAAACAGTTGGATTACGTGTAACCTGCATTGATTTGGGCATTTGCCCAATCCAAGCAAGTAAATTACAACGACCCATTTGTGAATCTATCGCTCAGCGTAAAATTACACACTGAAGCAGAATCCCACGAATAAAGACAAAACGGCAACATGCAATATCGTTATTTGAAAGCAGCGACCAAGCATGAAAATTGGCTCGATGCCAATCGCTTCAACTGACAAATTCGCCTACACCTGCCGCCGCGCCGATTTAAGTGGCGCATCATCACTCCAATAGGGTGGCTGACCGTAGTGGCGGTAAATGTCATGCTCAAGCGCTCGATTCACGACCATATCGACATTATACTGCGGTGCTTCCTGCAAATTTTGGCGCAGTAGCGGCACTGTCACCATCGCACTGGCCCAATCTATTTCAATCGCC
>JAHJNE010000082.1 GCA_018820995.1 Gammaproteobacteria bacterium
CAGCGTGCACACCCAATAAGCCTGGCGTTGTTGTTCAAGAACCACACGTTCGACGCGCGACACCACTTCAGCACGCCGACTATCCGGCAATACGACTGTGGTCACCGGCGTTCTGCCTGGCGGCAATTCGTCTATCACCGAGGTATCAAGATCGGCATACGCAGTCATGGCTAAGGTGCGTGGAATCGGCGTGGCGGTCATCACTAATTGATGTGGAAAAAATCCACTTTGACTGCCTTTTTCGCGTAGTGCCAATCGTTGATGCACGCCAAAACGATGCTGCTCATCAATGATCACCAGCGCCAAATCGGAAAATTGCACCTGTTGCTGAAACAAGGCGTGGGTGCCAATGACAAATTGTGCCTGGCCGCTGGCAATAGCCGCGAGTTCCGCCTCACGGGCTTTGCCCTTGGTTTTACCGCCCAGCCACGCCACCTGAATACCTAAAGGTTCCAGCCAGCGGCGAAAGGTACTGGCATGTTGTTCTGCCAATAGCTCGGTCGGCGCCATCATGCCAACCTGGCTACCTGCGGCGATAATCGGCAATGCGGCTAAAGCGGCCACCAACGTTTTGCCGGAGCCAACATCCCCTTGCACCAAGCGAAGCATCGGTACTGGTTTGGCGAGGTCGGATAGTATGTCTTTGAGCACCCGTTGCTGCGCGCCGGTCGGGACAAAAGGAAGGCTTTCGAGAAATGGCGGCGTAAATTTTTGATCAAGGCCAAAACGTTTGGCGGGTTGCACCTGACATTGACTGCGCAACTGCAACATACTCAGTTGCTGCGCCACCAGTTCTTCAAAAATCAGCCGTTGCTGCGCCGGATGTTGGCCTGCTTCTAACAATTGTAACGATGCATCGGGTGGCGGCCGGTGCAAATAGCTCAGTGCCTGGCTCAGCGACCAGGCGTTTTCAGGCAGAACCGGCGCTAAAAACTCTTCCGGGCTACAGCGGCGAAGCTCCAACAGCGCCTGATCGGTCAGGTTGCGCCAACTGGCTTGTTTTAAACCTTCGGTGGTGGGGTAAACCGGAGTCAGCGTTTCTGCGACATCGGCCAGTTCCTGATCTTTAATAATTTTGTATTCAGGGTGCAGCATTTCCACGCCACGCATGCCCCGTTTCACTTCACCAAAGCAGCGCAGCACCACTCCAGGCACCACTGCATTTTTTTGCGCGGCGCTAAAGTTAAAAAAGCGGATGGTCAGCGTGCCTGAACCATCGCGAAGTACCACCACCCAGCTGCGTCTTTTACCAAACGTGATGTCGCTACTGACCACTTCACCTTGCAAACTAACACTTTGCAATGGCCAGGCATCGCCGATCGGGCAAACCCGGGTGCGGTCCTCATAGCGTAATGGCAGATGGAATAATAAATCCTGCACTGACTCAATCGCCAGCTTGCTGAGCAAGTCAGCGGTCTTGGCGCCAACGCCTTTGAGTTCGGCAATTGCGAGATTGCTCAGTAAAGTTCGTTGCAAAATCAGCGTCCTGCGGTGAAAAGCTTGCGCTATGATAGCGGATTAGCGCCAAAAGACCAGTTTAGGCTTGGGCTGTTTAAGTTGGGAGCTAGTGATAAAAGTGAGTTTCGTTCGCTGCAACTAACTTTTGCAGTTGCTGGCTGATACGAAGGTGTAAATCAAAATGTGGACTCAATCGTGACAAAGCCAAATGCGATTGTAGTTCGCGACTGATTTCAGTTTGCCATGGATTGAGCATAATACTGGCCTTTAATCTGGGATTGTCTTTTAACAAGTTTTCACTAATTTGCTTGGGCCCGGCGACGGCATCAACCTGTTTAAAATGCAGCATGGCCATCGCTTGTTGTAAATCATCGGCAGTGCGCACTGTGACCTCTTGCTGCTGCAGCATCTCCATAAAATGCTTGGTGTAACTCCGCCCTTTAATCAGCACAATCTGGGTGCTTTTTAGCGCCGATTGATCGGCGATCGGTTTGTCTTTGCGGACAAATAATGTCTCACCTCTGGCTTCATCGAACGGCAGCAACAACATATATTGCTCACGTTGTTCGCTCCACAATAGGTCAGTCATTAAGTCGGTTTTTCCTTGCTGCATCTGCAATAAACAACGTGCAGCGGGCGTAGGCGTACTAAATTTCAACACAAAACCACTTTGTTTCGCCAGCTTTTGCATCATGTCGACCATCGGACCACTCGGTAACTGCCCTGGCAAGTAAGACTGACGCGGCGGAAAATGGTCCAGACACCATTCCAGTTCGACACCCGCCGCGAACGTGCGTGATGAGTTCAAACCACAGGTTAGGATCAGTAGTAAGTAGCCGTAGAAGAAAGATCTGGAGCTATTCATGAAGTACCGCCGATGCTTTTAGGTAGTGTTCCGGCCTGCTGTGTTTCGCCTGAACACTGATGATACATGTTGTTTTAAATGAGCATACAAGGCCGTATAGCATTTTGCCAACGACTGTTTTTAAATCTGCCAGCAAGTACAGCGAGTGACTTTTTAGAACGTCTAAAAAATTGTTCACCCCGTTAATTGGCAAGGTGCCGTTTTGTGGGTTCTTTCAGTAAATAATTCTGTTCCGGCTGTTGCTGATGCACACCGTAGAGCCGCTGTACCGTGCCATCTGTCATCATCTGTGCCACAGTTTTCTCTATTTTTTCTTTTAGATACAAATGTTTACTTTTTTTGGAAAGGCCGATGTTGATATATCTTTTGTTAGCAAATCTAAAGGTTAAATCCGCTTTTCTAAATTGATGATGCAGTTTGGGTTGATTGCGGATCACTTCCAAAGAACTTTGGGTGGGGACAATCAGCCCATCGACTCTGCCTTTAAGTAATAATTCAAAGCCTGCAGCAATACTGTCGACTTCAAGGTGATGTTGTGTCTGGTCCTTCATTAACGCCATGAGTGTCGGGTTATAACTATAGTTACGGACAGTCACCAAAATGAGTGGCGTCAACTGACTAAGCTGATCAATAAACCGTGGATCGTCACCGCGTAAATAAAGCGTTTCCGGAATGGTTTCGTTATAGGGAAACAAATGCATTATCGCTTCCCGCTCGG